>JBDTMS010000162.1:0-7686 GCA_039934195.1 Betaproteobacteria bacterium | reverse complement strand
CGCAACGAGCGCCGGGGTAGCGATTCCAATACCAGGTGCCGCCGACGGTATCACCGGCCTCGTAGACGCGAACCTTCAATCCCAATTTGTCTCGCAGCGATTTCAGCATGTACATGCCGGAAAAACCCGCGCCGATTACGACGGCGTCGAACTCTGGACTTGCGCTAGTCATTGTCTCCTCCAAGCAGTTTGAACGAATGAAGTCGATCCGCGCTCGTTTGAGGGCGAGTCGCGGTGCGCGTTGGCACGCGCAAAGCAGCTTGGCTCAGGCGAACGGCGATCGCGAGAGACTCACTTCGAGCAGATTAGCACTGCCGAGAATTTAAGCGAATCGAGATAGACGCGGCGCCGTGTTTGAGGCGCGCCGCGCAACCGCATATGCGTTTGCATAAATGCGCCGCGGAGCCGCGACGATCGGGGCGTGTACATGTAGAGGTGTGGCGAGGTGGCGAGGCCGGTCGCGAAGGTGGTAACGGCGTTATGAGCAGCGGCGGCCGGCGTTTTTGCGCGCACGGCGGTTTGGGATTTGCGCCCACGGCGGGCAATCGGTTTCAGTTTGCAGCGCAACGCGAGCGATGGTTTCGCGCCTTGCGGCGGTGCGACGCAAGCGAACAGTAAGTCCGACATACCCGGGGGTAAGTGTGCCGGCGCTCCGTGTAAGCGAGCGTTCGAGGTGAGCGATCACCGGTCTCCGCCAGGTTCGCGCCGCAGCAGGACCAAGTCAATCGCGATCTGACCGCGCGCCTCGTCGCGGATTCGAACGCAGTTCCTTCCGTGCACCGTAGCAAACGTCGGCGGCCGGCACTCGCCGAATCTGACCGAGCGCCCGGAGCCTATGTCCGCACGCTGATCCAAGCGATCGTCGGAAAAGTACGTGAAACCGTGCAGACCCTCGCGCAGGAACGGCAGCAGGGCCTACCGTCGATGCGCATGGGCGTGCACGCATGGGCGATGGTAATGCGCAACGGGGACGACACGATCCCGCATGATCATTCCGAAGTGCACTGGGCGACAGTGTATTACGCCGACGCCGGGGATGCGGACGAAGCGGCGCATCCCGCGTCGGCGTTGCTCGCTCTCGTCGATCCGCGCACGGGCGGTCGGCCGATGCCGGGTCTGGAGATTCTCGGCACCACGTTTACGGTCCCGCCGCGCGCGGGGCGCCTGATCGTTTTCCCGGGATCGCTGCGGCACTATGTGCACGCGTATCGTGGACAGCGGCCGCGTGTCTCGATCTCGTGCAACGTCGTGTTCGAACCTGCTGCGCCATTTGCCAGCGATCGCCAGGTCGCTGCTGCGAAATGAGCGATACGTTCAGCTGCGCCGTTTCGCCGCGTTGAAATAAAGCGACACTGGTCGAATCGCTCGACCGGTGGTCGATCGTGCGTCAGTCGGCAGGCGTAGCGTTAGTGGCTTTCAGCAATTCGCTGCGCAGCGTGGCCTCGTCGACTGCCGGTTCGAAATGGGCACCGCTGACTTTGAACAAGTCGGGGTGGAGCACATACAGCGCGGCGCTGTCATCCCACAAACGGGTGCCGACATTCCATGTCGAAGGGTCTGCGTTCAAGGCCGCTTTCAATACACCCGGCATCCCGGCGCCGGCGAGTTGATCGACCATCTCTTGCGTTGGCGGATACGAGGATCCGTCCGCCGGCAAATCGACCCACACCGCGCGGCGAACGTTGCGCAGGAATCTATCCGCCTTGCCGCATGCAGGCTGGTCGTACACGCAGTTGAAGTTATCCGCATTATTTTCCGACAACGGCCGACCCGATGCGACGACGTGACGGAGCAGATGCCGGAGCATCGGCGCGTATTCGATGAAAGACGACCACGGACCGAGCACGAGGACGTCGATGCGGTGGCAACCTCGCAACGCCGTGAATAGCGAGAGTTTCAGTTTGTCCGGGCTCGCGGTGGCGGGTACGGACGCGGCGATAAATCCGTTGATGCGTTCTGCGGCGGCTCGCGCTGCAGGCAACCAGTCATAGGCGGGCGGCGCCGACGCTGCCAATCCCGGAATCACGGGCGCCGACGACGGACCGCTCGCTAGAAATAGCGCGATGGCAGTGGCGCCACGTGGCACCGACGAGATGCCCTCGGTCACCACCACGGCACGCAAATCGCGATTTGGAAACAACGCAGCGAACGCGCGAAAATCATCGGTCGCCACATCGGTGTCGACGACGAGGCAACTCGAGCGCGTGTGCCGCAGGTCATCGTCGTCAGCCCATGCGGCCTGTACGTAACATGCCGCGACACCGGCCAGCGTTGCTGCGACAGTGCAACAGCGCAACGCGCGCCGCATCCGCTCGGAAATATTCGAAGCCATTCGTGTGCTCCTTTGGTCAGGGTTGTTGCGAAAAAGAATCCGGCGAACTGCAGCGATCGCCGCGCTCGGTTATCAATGCAATGCCTTCAGGCGATCCAGAATGCGACAGCAAGTAGCGTGGGCTGAAGTGCTGGTCCGCGAACGACGCGGTTCGGCGACAGCGGCATTCAATGGACGTCGATTGGAAATGCAAACGCGAATCTAATTCTCGTTCTCGCCTTGGTTCGTGCTCGCTTGAATGAGCTCGATGCTCACGCCATCTGGCGCAGCGACGTAGCACAACACCAGCCCCGGTTTGAATTCCCATGGCTCCACCGCCATCCGAACGCCTTTTCGTTTCAGCTCCGCGCAGAACGCGCGCAAGTCCCCGCGATAAGTAAAGCCAAAGTGATCGGTTCCCCACCCGTCGTGGCTCGAGTAACCGTCGAAATGCTGCATGGGGCTGCTAGCCGCCGGATGTTCTCCCGGTCGCTGGCCCCGGATCACGAGCGTCATACCGCTGACGCGGACATCGAGCTGCGGCGCACCGCGCAGATTTTCTTGCACGGCGGTTACTTCGCCGCCGAACATCTCCCGATACCACTCGGCCGCCGCTTTGGGATCGCGGCTGATCAAATGAATGTGATCGAACGCCAGGGCTTCATTCATACGCCTCCTCATTCCGGATTTTTTCGCAGAACAATAGTATCTGCCTCAGGCGGCATTGTTCCAGTCTATCGCCTACCGCACACCGATAGAGCCTCGCTGCGGCTTCGACTTGAGCTTGCAGCCAGCACAACACGCTGCAAACGATGGTGATCGCTGTTAGCGCTCTATCGCGGCAAGCCGAGCAACACGCCGGCCAAAGCAGTCCCGCCGACGATCCATAATGGCGACGCTCGCAATAAAACCAGCATCGCGGTGGCAAGCAAGGCAAGCGCGAAGTCCGATCTCGTATGTACGGCACTGACGAAAATCGGATCGTACAGCGCGGCGAGCAGAATGCCGACGACCGCCGCGTTGACGCCATTCATTGCCGCACGGATCGCAGTCCGTTTGCGCCACTCGTCCCAATAGGGCAACGCGCCCACCACCAGGAGAAACCCCGGCAGAAAGATTGCGATAAGCGCAATGATCCCGCCGATCCAGCCATTCGGAAATTCATGCGAAGCGGCGCCGAGATAAGCAGCGAAGCTGAACAGCGGTCCCGGCAATGCCTGGGCCATTCCATAGCCAGCCAAAAAATCGCTTTCCGAGATCCAGCCGCGCGGCACGACGGCTTCGTGCAGCAGCGGCAGCACAACGTGGCCACCGCCGAATACCAGCGCGCCGGAGCGGTAGAAGCTGTCGAACAGCGCCAGCGCGTAGCTGCTGCTCGATCGAGCCACGATGGGCAGCGTCATGAGCAGTCCGATAAACAGCACCCACGTAATCCACGCCCGCCGGCGCGACAGCGACAAAGTTTCGGGAGCGCGCGGCGTTGCGTCTACAGGCAGGAGACACCAGCCGATTACTGCACTGGCTACGATGACGCCGATCTGGCCGACGCCGCCCGGCCAGATGAGCAGCACCAGCGCCGCCGCAACGGCGATCGATCTACGTACGAGATCGGGGCAGAGTTGTCGCCCCATGTTCCACACCGCTTGCGCAACCACGGCGACTGCTGCGATCTTCAATCCGTGCAGCCAGCCGGGTTCGCCCGGGCCGTCGAGCAACCGGACACCGTAGGCACAGGCGATCATGATGATGGCGGAGGGCAGGGTGAATCCAAGCCACGCGGCGATTCCGCCGAGCAGCCCGCGCCGCGAGAGGCCGAGCGCGATGCCAACCTGGCTGCTCGCGGGGCCGGGCAGGAATTGGCAAAGCGCGACGATGTCAGCGTACGCCTGATCGTCGACCCATTTGCGGCGCTCCACGAACGCCGTGCGCAGATAGCCCAGGTGCGCGATCGGACCGCCGAATGACGTACACCCGAGTTTGAGAAAGATGACGAAGATCGACAGCAGATCGTCTTCAACCAACTGCGAGCGCGCGGAGTGGTGATTCATTGGACTTGCACCGGACATGTGGGGACACCGACATCTTTGCCAGGCGTTATACCGCAGACAAAAGGCATGACCTTCGGTCTACGCAGCTCGAAAAACAATTCTTTCTCCTCGCATGCGAGATGCGCCTGCGCCGGAACGTCAAGAGCTGACAATAGCGCCATCTTGCATGGTCAAAATGCGAGAACCGATGGCTGCGGCCTCGTCTCGGTCGTGCGTGACGTAGATTAGGGTGAAACGCAGTAGCGCGTGCAGCCGCAGGACCTCGTTCTGCAGATGGCCCTTGAGCACTGCGTCCGCATTGGATAACGGCTCATCCATCAGCACGATCCGGGGCTCGCCGGCAAGAGCGCGCGCAAGCGCGAGCCGCTGCTGTTGTCCGCCCGAGAGCACGTGAGGCTTCGCTTGCGCATAGTCCTCGAGCTGCACCAATTTCAGCATGCGGCGTGCGCGTTCCGCTGCATCGTTTGCAGGCTTGCGGCTGTAGCGGATGGCGAAGTGCAGGTGTTGAGCGACCGTCATGTGCGGCCACAGCGCGAGATCTTGAAACACCATGCCGATGCCGCGTTGTTCCGGCTCCAGCAGATTACGCTGCCTCTGCGCGACGCATTTGCCGGCAACGTTGATGGTTCCCGCGTCCGGAACTTCGAGGCCGGCGACTAAACGCAGCAGGGTAGTCTTACCGCAGCCCGAGGGGCCGGTCAATACCGTTCGTTCGCCTGCCTCGAAGCTCACGTTGACGGCGCGCAAGACATGCCGACCATCAAACGCCTTGGAGACAGTGTGCAGGTCGACGGCGTTCATCGGTGCCCGGCCAGCATGCGTAGCAATGCGGCAAGGACGGCGAGCATTGCTAGATTGACCGCAACGAGAGTTACGCACGCTGCCGCGATCAGGCTGGGCGAACCGTTTGCCATTAAGGTGAAGATGCGAACAGGGAGCGGATCTGCGCCGGCTGGATAGACGAGCATCGAGGCGCCGACATCGCGCAGGCAGAAAATGAAAGCGACGATCCAGGCGGCGATCACACCAGGCAGAGCGGCCGGCACAAGCACACGGCCCAGACGTGCGAACCAGGGTGCGCCGCTCAACTTAGCAGCGTCTTCTAAACTGGCGGGTAGGCTGGCGAGCGTCGCTAAACTGATCCGTGTCGTTAACGCGCTGTACTGCGCGAGATACGCAAGAATGATCATCGCGCTGGAAGCGTACAACCATCCGGTGCCGGGGTGGTTCCAGAGCGCGATCAAGCCAACGCCGATAACCGTCCCAGGAACTGTAAACAGCAGCAACGTCAGTGTGTCGACGGCGCGCCACCAACGTGCGGCTCGCCGTTCAATGAGATAGCCGCAGAGGAATCCCACCGCCGTCAGCAGAGTCGCGCCAATGACTGCGTACAGAACAGTTCGCATCAGGCTGTCCGCAGTTTGGCGCCAAGCGTCCACGTAACCGAGGGGGCTTAGCGAAGCGTGCACGAGCGCGCCCATCGGGAGCAACACAAAGCAACCAGCAATTGCGCCCACCGTTAGAGCAGCCGGAATCCGCCATTCACGCAGCGGTACTTGCAGCGGTGCCTTGCCCGGCGTTGCAGCGAGCACACGGTATGCTCGATCTCGCAGATAGCGCCGCTCCAGGCCCACGAGGAGCGCGGCGAGCAACAACAGCGGAACGGCTGTGGCCGCGGCCGCCGCGAAGTCGTAGAACGCGGCGAACTGTACCAGCGTCTCCACCGGGTACACCGGATACCGCAGCAACATCGGCACCGCCACTTCACCGACCGCCAGCAAGAACACGATCAACCCCGCAAAGATGATCGCAGGCTGCACGATCGGCAAAGTAACGTGGCGCAGTGTGCGCGACCAGTTCGCACTAACTCTGGCCGCCTCTTCCAACCGCGGATTCAATGTGCGCAAACTCATTATGGTGAGAATCATGACGATCGGCATCAACGCGCTCACCAGGACCCACACGCAGCCCGGAAGACCATACAACCATCGCGAGAACGCTGTCGAGACAGACTCGGGCAGCAGCCCGAAGACAGGACCGTTGCGCGCAAACAGATCAGACCAGCTCACCGCTAGGATGTAGGGCGGCATAAATAGCGGCACGGCGAACAGCACCGCAAACGTGCGGCGCAGCGGCACATCCGTTTTACCGAGTAGCAGGCCGAGCGCAACACCCAGTCCGAGCGCGATCACGGCAGTCAAACCTGCGAGGACGAGTGTGTGGCTGACCGAGTTGAGATAGCGCGCCGGATCGCCGAACAGTTTGCGGTACACGGAAAGCGTCAGCGTGCCGTCGACCGTCACGGTGCCGATCATCATTGCCGCGAGCGGCAGCAGGCCAGCGATGATGACAACGGCCACAGCGCTGAGTAGCGTCAGGCGGCGTTGCAAGTCATTGCCTCGCCCAGTCGCTGAGCCAGGGCTGGATCTCCTGCATCTTGGCTGCAACTACGCCGTAGTCAACGGTCATGACGCGCAGCTTATCGAGATGCGGCACGTGCGCTGGAGTAACGACGCCGCTGTGCAACGGAATCTGCGCTGCATCGGAGAACGCGAGCTTCTTTTCCGTAGCGGGCGAGACCAAATAATCGATCAACTTGCGGCCGGCGTCCGGATGCGGTCCGCCGTTGATCAGCACCACAGCATTGGGAACGATAAAGCAGCCTAAGCCATCCGACTCCTGATCCGGGTAGACGCCCTCGATGGGCTGTCCTTGCTTCTGTCGGCTGTAGACATCGTCGCTATCCACGAGAGCAAATCGTGCCGAACCCTTGCCCACTTGATCGGCGCTGTCCCCATTGCTCGATGCAATGCGCACGCGGTTCTCGCGCATCGATCGGAGGAACGCCTTGGCTTGCGCATCGCCCCACACAACGAACAGTGCAGCGATGTGCGCGGTCGTCGTTCCGAAGAGCGGATTCGCGATAACGGCCTGGCCGCGAAACTGGCGATCCGTATAGGCGCGAATCGAAGTGAGCTTGCGCTCGAGCCGGCGATCGAAGATCAGCACGCGGGCACGGGCCGAGAAGCCAGTCCAATAGTCGTTGGGGTCGCGAAACTGCGCACCGATGCCCTCTGCACTCGCGGAACGGTACGGCGTCGACACACCGCGCCGGCGCAATACGTCGGCGCGAATAGGCTCGTTCGCCCAATACACATCGGCCTGCGGATTGGTCTTTTCCGCGAGCAGCTCCATGGCACGAACCGGTATTGCATCCGCCGCGCTCCATCACGGGCATGACGTCGAGCCGGAAGCTGATCGGCCGCTCAGCGGTGGCGCCCGCGACGGTCAACGGCACCTCGGCGGTCTTGCCGAAAAACGCGGCTT
>JBDTMS010000161.1:0-7719 GCA_039934195.1 Betaproteobacteria bacterium | reverse complement strand
TTGAAGGAAGAGGCGCTTCACCACCAGATTGAGCTGAATGGGTTGCAGGCGCGCCAGTCGACTCAAGAGCCCAGGATGATGGAGCTGACAAGAAAGCTGCAAGTGCTCGATCGGCTCCAGCCGGAGTTCGACCGGCTTCAGCAGCGCGCGCAAGTGGAGCAACAGAACTACCGTCTCTATATGGCCAAGTCGGAAGAAACGCGTGTGTCTAATGCGATGGACGCCGAAAAGATCGCCAGCGTAAGAGTCATTGATCCGGCCCGCACGCCAAGCCAGCCACTCAATTCCAAGCTTTCGCTAAAGATTCTGATGGCGGCGATATTCGGGCTGGTCGGCGGACTTGTGATCGCGTTTATTCTTGAGATCTTCGGGGACGGACTGGAAACGGCGGAGCGTGCAGAAAGCGTGCTCGGTGCGCCAGTGTTGGCATCGATTCCTAACCTCCGCATGAAATAAGCGAACCGCCATAGCACCTGCAAAACATGAAAATCAATCTCGATGCGTCCGACTACCGCAATCCCTCCAAGGCCGTTGAGTTTATGACGCAGACTGACAAATCGCATGTTCATCCGCTGGCTGATGTCGCACGTCGAGAGATTCACTCGCGCGCCGAGACAGTCGATATCACGGCCGTCGTCGACATTCCCACGGTGACTGATCTCGAGTGCTCGGTGCTCTTCGGCCATTCGCACGAACCGTCGGTCTCTCAAGTGCGTACATCAGAGGCTAACACCGCTCGCTCGGAGCGGGACGACCGGAACGGCGATGCTCCAGCTTCGACCATCGAGCACAAGCGGCCGGCTCATCGCAATTCGGCAAAGCATCGTTTCGACGAGCTTAAGATAAATTTCCTCGCACGGTATGCACACGAAGCTGTGAAATCAGTCCTATTTGTCGGCACATCACGTGGCGATGGCGCCTCTACCGCGGCATTCAATTTCGCCAACTCACTAGCACAAGATCTGGACGTCCGCGTGTTATTCATCAATGCCGATCTGCGGGCGCCCGCTGCGAGTGAGGCCAAGCCGGATTCTCAGCGCGCTTTTGGTCTCACAAGCCTCGCTAATTCGGAAATGCATGTGCCTTCGACCGCCCTTCACGGCAACGTGCATGTGCTTCCCAGTGGGCGCAATTACGCTGATCCCGCGGTGCTATTTCAGTCGAAACGTTTCGATGCATTCATGGCACAAGTAACCGAGCAATTCGACTATGTCGTCATCGACGGCCCGCCGCTCGACGAAGCACCGGAAAGCATCGCTCTGAGCACAAAAGTCGACGGGATCATCCTGGTGATCGATTCGCAGCACACGAGGCGAAAGATCGCGCTGCGCGCGAAAAAGCGCATTGAGGAAGTCGGTGGAAAGCTGCTCGGAGTGGTATTGAACCGACGGAAATACTACGTTCCTGGCTGGCTGTACCGGCTCATCTAAAGTCGTTTTGCAAAGCTGTATCAGTAAGCTCTGAATTGTCGCGCCCGGGGCAGGCAGCAAGTTGCTTCCGGGACAACTTAAACAATCGCCATCTAATCGCGTCAGCGACCAGCACCCAAATGACCAAAGCCAGAAACAATCGGCTGACGGCCCCCAGCGCCCGTGCGGAAAACATTCGGACCCGCCCATCGCAATTGGGGAGCGTTTCGATTCTCGGGATACGTATCGTCAACGCTTCCATGCAGGAAGCGATCAGCTTCATCGAGAAATCACTTACCCGAAAAGTGTCGCGCACCCAAGGTATCTACATCGTCAACGCACACACACTGAACCTTGCCGCCGAATCTCCCGAGTACCGCCGTGTTCTCGACAATGCACACGCGGTGTTTGGCGATGGCACTGGCGTACGTTGGGCAGCGCGCTTACGCGGAGTCCGTATGAAAGCAAACCTGGTCGGAACAGATCTCATTCCTGAGCTGTTTCAGCAGACCGCGGGTCGCGGCTTCCGCTACTTTCTTCTTGGCGCCAACGCTCCTACGATCGCCGCTGCAGCTCAAACCAGCGCCAAGTTGTATCCCGGGTGGGAACTGGTAGGCGCGCACCATGGCTATGTGGGCGATGACGTGGAGGCAGCGGCCGTGATCGCACAAATCAATAACGCGCAACCCCACGTCCTACTCGTCGGCATGGGCAACCCGCTGCAGGAATCTTGGATACACACGCACGGACATAAATTGCGCGTGCCGGTCAGTATCGGTGTGGGCGGCCTGTTCGACCATTGGGGCGGCAACCTAACGCGTGCACCCAGCTGGGTTCGGCGCCACGGTTTCGAATGGCTTCAGCTCATGCTGCAGCAGCCTCACAAATCGCGCCGATATTTGCTCGGCAATCCGAAGTTCCTGATGCGTATCGCACGCGCGATGCGTGCAGAACACGTAGCCGGGGCGCAGCAATCATGAGCAGCATCGGTAGCGTACGGTGGGCACTCAAGAAGGCGAGCCGCCGTGCCGTCACCCATGGCAGCGATTTTTTGAGAAACGCTATTCCTCGGCGAACCATCGATGCGCCAAGTGTTAGAGCGCTCACGTACCATCGTTTCGGCCACCTTCCGCGCGACCCTTTCTGCATTTCGCCTGTGGAATTTTCGGCGCAAATGAGAGAACTCTCTCGCAGTGGAAGAGCAATCGCACTGTCTCAGCTCCATGCGTTTCTCGACGGAAAGCAGGACGTGCCACGGGACGCTGTGTTGGTGACGGTCGACGATGGTTTCATGAGCTTGAAAGAGATCGCGCTTCCTATCCTGCGACGACACGGGATTCCGGCAGTTGCATTCGTCAGTGCCGGGCTGATTGGATCGCGCGGGGATCACGGTCCATCTGCGCCGGCTGACGATTATATGGATTGGCGAGATCTCGAGCTGCTCAACGCCTATGGCGTCAGCATACAGTCGCACGGCTGGAGCCACCATTCCCTGGGATATCTCGGCCATGACGAAATGTGTGCCGAGCTATCGCAATCTAAAAAGCTCATCGAAGACCGGTTAGACACGGCGGTCACAGCGTTCGCATATCCATTTGGAACCAGGGCCGACTTCAATCCCGCCGTTGCCGCCGAGGTGGCGCGCGCGGGCTATCGCTTCGCCTTTACCTCACAGCACGGCCCAATCCAGCGGGGCGACGATTCGCGAATGCTCACTCGAATCAAGGTTGAAAGCGGCGACAGTCTCGCCACCTTCGGATCATTGGTTCACGGCGGAATGGACGCATGGCGGTGGATCGACCGCGGGCTGTGGCGATTGCAGGCATCGCGGCGGGGTCAGGTATGAACCTGGACATCGGTCTTGCCGCGAGAATTCTTAAGCCATCGGTGCCGACAGATCAACTCGCGGTTGTGGTAATCGCTCGCAACGAAGAGCGTCATATTGCCCGATGCCTCGACGCGCTAATGCTGTCACTGGAATCATATCCGGACACGCCGGTCATCCTGGTGGACTCCGGCTCCACCGACCGAACGGTGGAGATCGCTTGTGCATATCCGGTTCAGATTTATCGTTACGCGGGTCCGTGCTTCACCGCGGCGGCTGGCCGTCGTGTCGGTTTCGAGCAAACGGCGTCTCGTTACGTTCTGTTTGTCGATGGCGATTGCTGCATCGAAAAGGGCTGGATCGACCACGCTATGGGCCGGCTGGGTCAAGATGCACAGGCAGGCTTGATTTACGGTCAGCGTAGAGAGGTCTTCGAAGACGCGACGCAGGGCGCGATAGCCGCGGCGCCTGCACCCGATGAATACGCGTTAGGCGGCAACGCTTTATATCGTGCGGATGCACTTCGGCGTGCGGGGGGATTCAACCCATATCTCAAGGCCGGAGAAGAAGCAGAGCTGCTCGGTCGCATCATCGCGTGTGGATATCGTCCGCTGTCTAGTCAACGAATCATGTTCGTTCACTACACTCAGGCGAAGACCAGCGTTAAAGGCTTTTGTACGCGGTTTCGCAGGGGACTGTCGCGCGGGCTCGGACAAACGTTGCGCGCAGCGATCAAGCAGCACCTGTTCGCATATCACGCCCGGCGGCTGAACCGTTACCTGATCACGCTTGCGTATCTTCTGATGGGGGTTCTATTGGCGATCGGCGCCATCGCGCTGAGTCGTCCGATTCTGCTCGCCGGCTGGGCCCTCGTCGGCACATTAGCATTCATCTTGCTCTGTATTCGTCGCCGCAGCATTCGGTATGCAACGTACATCGTCGCGGACTGGATCTCCGTTGCCGTATACCTGCCGAGTGACTTTCTCCGTTCACCGCCGCGTTTGGAGGAGTTCGATCCCTCAGTCGAACGACTGCGATGCGTGCCCACACAACACAGCTCAACCCTAAGCTCATGGACCTAAGCGAATCGCCAGTCAGGATGGCTCCTAAGACCGTCGCGCGACCAATACGCGTCGCCCATTTTTATTCGTCGCTAGGAGTCTACGGTGCCGAGCGTTGGGCGCTCACGCTCATAAAATATCTGGACACGACCGATGTGGAATCCGTAGTCATCACAATCGGGACTAAGCCAGGTTCAACCGCATTTCGCGATCTACTGACGCGCCACGGCATACGGACCGAACACTTGGCGATACGTGGAAAGTTCAACCCGGTCGCAATCGGTGCCTTACGTCAACTGCTGGAGCGTGATCGAATAGACGTGCTGCACACGCATGGATTCAAATCCGACATCTTGGGGTATCTGGCGTGCCGCGGAGGATCGACGCGCATTGTTTCCACGCCGCACGGCTGGAGTGCATCGGAGGGCTGGCGCATTCGCACATATGAAGGGCTCAGCCGCCTCTTCCTGCGAGGATTTGATCGCATCTATCCGCTAAGCCAGGCTTTGTACGACGATCTGATTCGTCGCGGATTTTCGCCCGACAAGGTAAAGCTGATTCTTAATGGGGTGGACATTTCTTCCTTCGATGCCACCTACCGCGAACCGCGCATGCGCGGTCGGCAGGATGTTTTTCGTGTGCTCTACGCGGGACGTTTGTCCAAACCTAAGGGCGTGTCAGACTTGATTCGCGGCGCCGCGGCCATCTCCATTCCGTTTAAGTTGCGCATAGCAGGCGAAGGCCCAGACCGGCAGATGCTCGAATCGCTCACGCAGGAGCTGGGTGTTGCCGACCGAGTTGAATTTGTCGGCGCCGTTGAATCCATTGCCCCACAGTTCGAATGGGCGGATGTTCTCGTTCTGCCTTCCTACGTCGAAGGAATACCACGCGTTGTGATGGAGGCGTTCGCAGCTGGCGTCCCTGTCATCGGAACCGACATCCCAGGCACACGCACGCTTATCGATTCCATGCACACAGGAATCACGGTGCCAACTGGTGACCCGGTTGCGATAGCGCGCGCAATCACTACCCTTGCAGCGGATCCACAAATGGCGCGTCGGTTTGCGTTGGCCGCTCGCAACCGCATCGAACAACGGTTCTCTGCTCGGCGCGTCGCCGAAGACTACACGTTGGAGTATCAAGTGGTCACAGGGCGGTGATGGAATGAGCGTTCGCTTCATCGCATCCCCGCTTGGCGATAGCTGTGCGGCAGACACAAAAGCTAGAGAGCCGGCACAACGCAATCGCTTCAGTGAGTATTCGAGCGTCCCTGCCAAGGGTTGTACGGATTGATCAAGCGCAGGCATGAACTCCTCCGCCTCTACTTCCAGCAACGTCTCCGCTTGGCCTAGATTCGCGCTCATTGCGGTGCCCATCCTGGGCGCAATCGCCGGCATCACAGCGCTGCTGCTAGCACAGTCCGAGGCGCGGTGGATGGTCTACGCTCTAGGCGGCTTGATAGGTCTGCTGGTGGTGTTGATGGTGCCGCAGAAGGACAGGTTGCTGAGTGCCGTATTTTTCCTCGGTCTGCAGATGGACGTTTACCTGCGCGTAGGTTATGGCCGAGCCGGCAGTACCGAAGGCATTGCGATACCGTTCGTGGCGATAGCCGGCATCGCCCTACTGGCATGGCGCTATTTCGCGTTTGGACCGCGGCATTTCCGGCACTACCGCTTCGATGGTATGGCGCGCGTGCCGCTCCTCGCGATTCTCATTACCACTGCAGTGTCGATCGCCACAACGGAAGAGCGCTTTATTGGAGTAGCTCAGCTCATCTTCGAACTCGAGCTGTTCTTCATCTACTGGCTCACCTTCAATCTCGTGCGCAACGAGGCAGATTTCCGGAAGGTCATCGGCCTGCTGATCTTCATGCTTGTAGCGCAATCCCTCGTGATGTATGTGGAAAGCGCCCTGGGAGTGAACTTCAATCTGTCGGGTGAAGTTATGCAGCGCGGTGAGATACCCCGCCCCGGTGGGACGGTAAGCTCAAATCCCGCTGGCTTCTCGAGCTTCATCACCCCGCCCCTTCTTGTCGCGATGGCCTATTTTTTCTCTCGCGGAAAACAATGGCGTCCAACTGGCGCGATGATCGCAGGAATGCTTGGCTTGGCTGCGATTGCGCTGACGTTCACACGCGCATCCTGGGCGGGCGTGATTTTGGGGATAGCAGTGCTGGTAGTCGTGCTGGGACGGCGCAGAATGATGCGATGGGACCGTCTCGCTGGGATTGCACTTATATTGGCTCTCGCCGGCCTGGCGCTTATGCCAATTATGATGGAGCGTCTATCGCACGACTATGGCGCCGGCAACGCACAGAAGGCTGCGTGGGAAGAACGTTGGGGGCTGATGCGAATCGCATTCAACATGATCGCTCATCACCCGCTCACGGGCGTGGGCCCAGGGGCTTACATGTATACCTACAAGGAATACATTCCGCCGGGACTACACCAGTGGGTTTTCGCGGTACACAATGAGTTTTTACTTCGCGCCGCGGAAACCGGTATCGCCGGTGCGATCGCCTTTTTCGCGCTTATAGTCGCTGGTTTTCGCAGCGGTATTCGATTGATCCGTTCGCAACGTATCGAATTTATAACCGTTGGAGCCGGTTGGATTGCCGCGTTAGCATCGCTGGTGTGGCAGATGTCGTGGGTTCCGTGGACTGGCTTTACCTATAACGCAATGCTGTGGTTCATGCTAGGGCTCACGGACGCAGTGTGTCGGTTTGACGATACAAAAAATGTGAAGGCAGAGTCCGTCAGAACATATCTGAAGCGTGCGCCCGGTTTGCCTTCCAATGCAGAAATGAAAGCATGAAGATCATCCAAAGCCGGGCGCCGCTGACTCGAGTGGCAAAGAACACTGCGATCCTCATTCTGCTACGGGTAGTGATGCCAGCCTTCGGCTTGCTGCTAGTGCTTGCGGTGACTAGGCGGCTAGGTGCGGAAGCTCTTGGGCGGTACAGCTTGGCCTTCAGCATTCTGTTTTTCTTCAATACTCTTGGGCCGCTCGGGCTATCGGCGATCCTCACACGGGACGGGGCTCGAGATCGTAATTCGATCGAGCCGGTCTTGGCTAACGCGCTTATTCTGTCGACATACGCGTCAATATTTCTAACGATAGTAATGGCTGGTTCGGGTTATGTTTTGGACTACGACGTAGACACGCGCTACGCGTTAGCCCTGTTAAGCCTGTCGGTCGTGCCATACACGGTAGGCCTTTTGTTCGAAAGCGCGTTCGTCTCGCTCGAAAAAATGCAGCATATCGCGGCCACCATGACCGTTGAATATATCTTCAAGGTCGGCGTGGCTGTGGCTTTGGTTTATCTGGGTTACGGAGTGCTGGCGGTATTAGCTATGGCAGTGGTAGGGCGCATCCTCTCATGCTTTCTGGGTGCTTGGCTGCTGCGGCGTGAAGGCATACGCGT
>JBDTMS010000160.1:0-7720 GCA_039934195.1 Betaproteobacteria bacterium | reverse complement strand
CCAACGCGCAAGGCAAAGCAAAGCTCACCGAGACGATATTTTTTCAAAAATCCGCGAGTATGTTCTGGTTCGAATTCGGCCGCTCGGACGATGGACGCGACATCGGGCACGAAATCAAGAGCCGGATGTGGCCGAGTCTGGCCATAACGGCGCCGAGTTTCATCTTGGGCCTGGTGGCGTTCATATCCTTCGCGTTGATGCTGGCATTTTTTCGCGCGACCTACGTAGATATCATGGGCGTCGTGCTGTGCGTCGCTGCCATGTCCATCTCGGGCTTGTTCTATATCATCGGGGGCCAGTGGTTAATCAGCAAACTGTGGCACCTGGTTCCGATCTCGGGTTTCGGCTTTGGGTTCGACGCGTGGAAGTTCGTCGTCTTGCCGATCGCGATTGGCGTGCTGATGAGCCTCGGTGGTGCCACGCGCTTGTATCGCACGATTTTGTTCCGTCACGTTCTGCACAATGGCTTGATTCCGATTCTCACCGGCGTTGTGGTGGCGATTCCGTCGCTCTTCATCGGCAGTCTGGTGATGGAATCGTTCTTCGGTATTCCGGGGCTGGGGAGCTATACGATCGACGCTATTCAATCGCAGGATTTTCTCGTCGTGCGTGCGATGGTGTTTCTCGGCGCGGTGCTCTACATCGTCGGCCTGATCCTCACCGATATTTCGTACACACTCGTCGATCCCCGCGTTCGTCTCGCTTAAATGCCGTTCAAACTCGTCATTCTCTGGACCGATGCACTGATTTATCTGCTGTTTGCGGTGGTCGTGTTCAGCGCGTGGTACATCAGACAGCGCGAGCATCTAAGAGCGCCGTGGCGCAAGGTTGGTCACAGTGGCTACGGCATGTGCTCGCTCGTCATCCTTTCGGTATTCGTCGTCATCGGCTTTCTCGACTCTCTGCACTACCGGCAGCGGGTGGAAGTCGCGGGCGGCGGCAAGATCAGCTATGCGGTCGAGGTACGCAGCGTATTCGATGCAATCGTCGACCCGCTCGGCAAGCGGCCGGAGCGAACCTACTCGGCACCGTTCGCGGCCTATGCATTTTCGAAGGAAACCGTCGCGCGTCCCGACGGCACCGAGGTGCGTGAGTTTCCGCGTCTGAAATACGGTGGCGCACATCTAGAGAATCCGGAGCGCGACTTGCCGGCCGACGTCGCGAGCCGTGGGATAGGCGCGCTCGGGCTCGCCGCTGTGTTGTGGATCATTCTCACATTGGCGGTTGCTGCGTGGCGCGCACGGCGCAGCGATGGCGATTTCAGCACCACATTGTCCAGCATCATTCACGGCGATACGCCGGTGCCGTGGCGTGCCATGCTGGTGACGGCAGGGCTGCTGCTCGCGATAGGAGCACCGTTAACGATGTTGAGCGGCCATTACCACGTGATGGGCACCGACAAAGTCGGGCAGGATGTGTTTTTTCAATCGCTCAAGAGTATCCGCACCGGGCTCATCATCGGGACCCTAACTACGCTGGTGATGCTGCCGTTTGCGCTCCTGCTCGGGATCATGGCCGGCTATTTCCGCGGCTGGGTCGATGACACCATTCAGTACATCTACACCACATTGAGCTCGATCCCAGGCGTGTTGCTGATCGCCTCGGCGGTACTAATCGGGCAAGCGTGGATGGATCGCCATCCGGAAATCTTCGAGACCGTTACGCAGCGGGCCGATGTGCGTCTGCTGTTCTTGTGTTTAATTCTAGGGATCACGAGCTGGACCGGACTGTGTCGACTGTTGCGCGGAGAAGCGCTGAAGCTGCGCGAGATGGAATACGTGCAAGCGGCGCGCGCTTTCGGGGTTTCCGACTGGCGGATCATTCTGCAGCACCTCGCGCCGAACGTCATGCACATCATATTGATCAGTGTCGTGATGGACTTCAGCGGGCTCGTACTGGCTGAAGCGGTACTGTCTTATGTCGGTGTCGGCGTCGATCCATCCATGATCAGCTTCGGCACGATGATCAACAACGCGCGGCTCGAGCTCGCGCGCGATCCCCCCGTGTGGTGGTCGCTCGTGTCGGCGTTCGTGCTGATGTTCGTTCTGGTCTTGTCTGCGAATTTGTTTTCCGACGCCGTGCGCGATGCATTCGATCCGCGCATTCGAACTGGGTTGTCGATCTTACCCGCAGGGCGAGTATTCAAGTTGCGGCGCGGAGCGGCGGCGTGATGGCTGATACGGCGCTATTGCAGGTCAAGCATCTGTCGACATGGCTCAGCACGGGCGACGAAATCGTGCGCGCGGTCGATGGACTGTCGTTCGACATCGGCCATGGCGAAACCTTCGCACTGCTGGGCGAATCGGGCAGCGGTAAGTCGATGACCGCGTTGTCGATCATGCGTTTGTTGCCCGAGGCGGGCCGCATCGTGTCGGGCGAGGTCTGGCTCGACGACACCGACCTCGTTGAATTGCCTGAAGTCGCGATGCGCAATGTCCGCGGCAGCCGCGTCGCGATGATTTTTCAAGAACCGGGATCGAGCTTGAATCCGGTGATGACGGTCGGCGATCAGATCGTCGAGGTTCTCGAAATCCATACCGAACTGCGGGGGGCCGCTGCGCGGCGCCGATCGGTCGAGCTGCTCGATTCGGTCGGCATATCCGACGCCGGCAGGCGCGTGCACGAATTCCCATTCCAGATGTCGGGCGGCATGAAACAGCGTGTGATGATTGCAATCGCGCTCGCCTGCAAACCGGAGCTGCTGATTGCAGACGAGCCTACGACTGCGCTCGATGTGACCATTCAGGCGCAGGTGCTCGCACTGCTGCGCGAGATGCAGCGCAAGTCTGCGATGTCGATTTTTCTCATTACACATGACCTCGGCGTGGTATCCGAAATGGCGGATCGCGTCGCCGTGATGTATGCAGGTGAAATCGTCGAGATTGCGCCGCGCGCCGCATTCTTCGCGCACCCGGCGCATCCGTATTCGAAAAAGCTGTTCGAGGCAGTGCCTGGAGCAGCGGGGCGCAACCGCCGTCTCGCCGTTATTCCCGGTGGTGTGCCTGCGTTGTCGCAAGACTTCGTCGGATGTCGTTTTGTCGACCGCTGTTCGTTTGCATGGGATCGCTGCCGCCTCGAGGCGCCGGCCTTGATCGACATCGGCGAAGGTCAGGGCGTTCGCTGTCATCTGTACGATCCGCAAAGCGGGAGAACCGTTGCGAACGCTACAGCTACGCAAGAAGCGGCGATCGCTGAGCCGCCAGCCGCAGGATCGAACGCGTGCTCGACGCTATTGCAGGTTAGAGATCTGAAAGTGCATTTCCCGATCCGTCGCGGAGTTCTGCAGCGTGTCGTTGCCCAGGTCAAGGCGGTCGATGGCGTTTCGCTCGACATCCATTCGCATCGCACGCTCGCGTTGGTCGGCGAATCCGGCTGCGGCAAGACCACCGTTGGCAAGGGCATCTTGCAACTGCTGCCGGTGACCGGGGGACAGGTGAGCTTTGAAGGTCGGGACCTGGTTGGTCTTTCCACACGCGATCTGCGTCCGCTGCGCAAAGATTTTCAGATCGTTTTTCAGGATCCCTACAGCTCGCTCAATCCACGCATGCGAGTGCTGGAAATTATCGAAGAGGGTATTTCCGCGCTGACGGTTGTGCCGACCAGCCACGCGCGTCAGAAGCGGGTGGATGAGCTCCTGCGCCAGGTCGGCTTGTTACCCGAGATGAAGTATCGCTATCCGCATGAATTTTCCGGTGGCCAGCGGCAGCGCATCGCAATTGCTCGCGCTCTGGCTGTAGAGCCAAAGCTGCTGATTTGCGACGAGCCAACCAGCGCGCTCGACGTTTCCGTGCAGGCACAGATCCTGAACTTGCTGAAGGATCTGCAGGTGCGTCTTGGCCTGGCCTACTTGTTCATCACCCACAATATTTCGGTCGTGCAATTTCTCGCGCACGAGGTCGCCGTCATGTACCTGGGACGAATCGTCGAGAAGGGCACCGTCGAAGACGTATTGCAGAACGCAAAGCATCCGTACACCCAGGCGCTGCTGTCGGCCGTTCCTGTCATCGCCAGCGAGGGCAAACACGAAGTGATCAGGTTGAAAGGCGAGCTGCCCTCGCCGATCAATCCTCCGTCAGGCTGCCACTTCCATCCGCGTTGTCCGCACGTCATGCCGATCTGCAAAGAGCACTACCCTGGTGTCACGCAAATAGAAACAACGCACAGCGTGCGTTGTTATCTGTATGGAAAGGCTACTGCGGGAGAGCAGGCTGTCGGTGTGCTGGAACATGCGCCGCAGTAACGGCGCGGTTCTATCTGCGTAGGAACGCGAGCTAGTTGCTGACGCGGCGAATGCGGTGACGATGCGGCATGGCGACCCGCTTGATGGTCCTGCCGTTGCCGTAGATGAGCAGGCGCTGGCCGGTGCTCAAGTTGTTGCTCTTCAGAGCATTCACGGTTTTCAAATGCGCCACACTGGTCCGATGCGAGCGCGCCACGCTGAAGAGCGTATCGCCCAGTTTCACGCGATACACTTGCGCGCTGCGTGACTCATCGGGCGACGCCTGAAATTCGTTGCTGGCGTACGTTTCATCGAGGTTCGTGCTGACGTCCTCGTTTTCCAGCGGCACGATCAACATCTGGCCCGGGCGTACACGTTTGTTCCCCTTCAGGCCGTTTACTTCTTTCAGGCGATAGGCCGTCGTACCGAACTTCGACGCGACCTTTTCCAGCGTCTCTCCGGTCCTCATCGTGTAGGTCTGCCAGGTAACCAGCGGGTCCTCGTTGCTTTCCAGATTGGCGTGGAAGCCGTCGACTTTGTCGATCGGCAAGACGATCTGACGTGCCGCCGCCTGGATGATGACCGGGCGGTTGAAACCCGGATTGAGCGAGCGGAATTCTTCGATCGGCATGTTTGCCAGGCGTGCAGCTTTCGCCACATCGATATGCCCGGGTGCACGCACCAATGCGAAATACGGCTGATTCGGTACCGAATCCAGATCGAAGCTCAACAGGCTCGGATTTGCGATCATGTTCTTGACGGCCTGCAGTTTCGGGAGATAGTTGCGCGTCTCCTTAGGCATGGTGAGGCTCGCGTAGTCGGTCGGCTTGCCATGCGCGCGATTCTTCGCGACTGCGCGTGCAACGGCGTTCTCGCCCCAGTTGTAGGCTGCCAGCGCAAGCTGCCAATCGCCGAACATGCCATGCAGAACCTGCAGGTAGTCGAGCGCTGCGCGCGTGGCGGCGGGGACGTCGCGACGTCCGTCGTACCAGAAGTTTTGCGCCAAACCATAGCGCTTGCCGGTCGAGGGAATGAACTGCCAGATACCGGCCGCGCGCATCGGCGAATAGGCTTGCGGGTTGAATGCGCTCTCGATCATCGGCAGCAACGCGATCTCCATCGGCATGTCGCGTTTTTCCAGTTCTTCGACGATAAAATATAAGTAGCGGCTGCTGCGCTCGATCATGCGTTGAACGTATTCGGGGCGGTTCAAATACCACGCCTCGTGGCGCGCGACCAGCGGGCTTTCGAGCTCCTCCATACGAAAGCCTGCACGCATTCTTTCCCACAGGTCTTTGTACTTCGGTGCGTCCGCAACGTCGACCGCGTCTGCGGCATTGGCCGATGGCAACGCTCGGATTACGGCTGGGGCGGAGTCAGAGCGAATCGGCCCGGCAGGCAAATTATCCGCAGCGGATTGAGAAGTTGGTGCTGAGTTGAGCGGCGCGGTTCCGGTCGGCTGGCTGATCGGCGCCGTGGACTGCGGACCGGTAGCCAGAGGTTGGCTCGACGTAGGCACCGGCAGCGTCACGGAAACGGCGGATCGGCGCGTCGTGCCTTCGGGTTGCGTTGGTTGGGGTGTTACTTGGGTGGCGGCGAAAGAGAAAGGGACTGTCGTATCGGCGGCAAATGCCGAGCAGCAGGGCAGTAGGACTGCGACTGCAGCCAGGGCGAATTTGAACGTCATCGAAGCCTCGTATATCTCATAGCGACCGTATCCTAACGAAATATGTCGAATCGAGTCAAGGTGTTATTGGGATGCCTTAAGTTAGAGCTGATCTTGCAAGGCGGGGTTTTGCTGCGTCAAAACAAGCTGATGCAAGCGGCACGCCAACATCTCTACGACCCGCTCGGCCAGAGCTTGAACCTATGTTGTGGAATAACTAGCGATTTTCCCCATTTCTCTGACGCCGTGATACAGGCAGAGTTCGGCACGGGCGCACGGCTAGAACGTATTCTTCCATTCGCGAAGCACTGCAAATACGTCTTCGGGATCGCGCAACGGCCGTTTGGCGTGCCTCGATGCTGCTTGCGCGACAGCCGGCTGATCGGCACGCAAAAACGGATTGGCGTGGCGTTCGCGTCCGATACTGGAAGGCAGCGTCGGCAGCGATTGTTTGCGCTGCTCGTTTGCTTCATCGAGCCACGAATGCAATTCTGCGGCGGTGGGTTCTACCGTCAGCGCGAAGCGAAGATTGGCGAGCGTGTACTCATGGCCGCAATAGACAGCGGTATCGTCCGGCAAGGACGCCATCTTCGATAACGACTGCCACATCTGCTTCGGCGTGCCTTCGAACACGCGGCCGCAACCGCATGCAAACAGCGTGTCGCCACAAAATAGAACCTTTCCTCCATAATATGCAATGTGTCCTGCGGTATGTCCCGGTATGTCGAGAACGTCGAACTGGATGCCGAGTTCTGCGATGTCAACCCGATCGCCCTCCTTCACGGGCGCGGTCAACGTGGGGATGCGCTCGGTGCTCGGACCGTACACCGGCACGCTGCGATGCCTAGACAGCAACTGTGCGACGCCGCCCACGTGGTCTGCGTGGTGATGCGTGCAAAGAATCGCGCACAACGTGAGGCGCTCGGACTGCAAGTAATCAAGCACAGGTTGCGCGTCGCCCGGATCGACGACTACCGCATGGCCATCGCGGCGCAGGCACCAGATATAGTTGTCCTTGAAAGCCGGGATCGGCTCGATACGTATATTCATCTCATCCTCTTTCGCTGTGACGCCTTCGATGTCGAATCCAATAGCACTTGATGCGATGAGCGCGGACCTGCAGGCCTGGTCCGAGACGCCGCTCGGCAATTATCTTCTCACTTCGGAGCAAGCATACTTCGACCAGGAAGTGGCCGACGTATTCGGCTTCAATGCGTTCCAGCTCGGACTGTGCCGAAATGATTTTTTGCGCACCAATCGCATGCCGCTGCATTGTCGCGTCGGCGCACTTTCGCCCGAACGGGACACCGATGTCGGCGCGCGTATTCGCGCCGATTTCACCGCGCTGCCGATTGTCAGCAACACGGCCGATCTCGTTATCCTGCCGCATGTCCTCGAATTCAGCGATAACCCGCATCAGGTGCTGCGAGAAGTCGCGCGCATTCTAATGCCGGAAGGCCATGTGATCGTTTCCGGTTTCAATCCCTGGAGTCTTTGGGGCGCACGCCAAGCCTTCGATCGCGATCGCGAGCTCTATCCCTGGCGGGGCCAGTTCATCAACCTTCCGCGTTTGAAAGACTGGATGGCGCTGCTCGGTTTCGAAATTACCGGCGGACGCATGTGCTGCTACATCCCGCCGGTGACAAACGAGACCTGGATCGGGCGCCTATCAGGGCTCGAAAGTGCGGGGGATCGGTGGTGGCCGTTTGCCGGCGGCGTTTATTTTTTGCACGCAGTCAAGCGCGTGCAGGGCATGCGCGTGATCACGCCGCAGTGGAAGACGCAGCTGGTCAAGAGCAAGCGCCTAGCGCCGGTGCCGCATCGGGTTCATGACG
>JBDTMS010000159.1:0-7735 GCA_039934195.1 Betaproteobacteria bacterium | reverse complement strand
TACAACAACGACGGCCATCTGTTCGACAACCATCGCGATGGCCTGGCTGCACAAGCCTGGTATCTCCTGCCGTTCGGTAACGCGTTTGAGTTCCAACTTGGCACCGGCCCCTACGCAACCATGAACAACACCACGGTCGATGGGACACGAGAAAATGAGTTCAAGGTGGGCGTCCTGTCATCTGCGGCATTGAAGTGGCATCCGACGTTAAAGCCGTGGTATCTCCGCGTTCAGTACAACAATACCTGGGTGCCCAACTCGTTTCACTCGAATGCCGTGCTGGTCGGCATCGGCAGAGACTTCACCCACCAAAGTGACGATGATTACGAGGGCAAGCTCGATGCCGATCTCAGCCTGTGGGGCGGATCTTCCCGAACCACGATGATCGGCGCACAGGACACGGCGATTGCATATCAGCTCGAAGCGAAGTTTCACTTGAAAAACGCCGAGCACGTGGGGTATTCGGTCGCCTTGCTGTCAGAAGGCGATACCAACCTTGCCGACCGCAGGGGTGTTCCGGTGCAGATCTGGTACGACCAGCCGGCGACGAAGCGCCTGACATTCAGCGCCGGCATCGGACCTTACGTCGCCTACGACGGCATCAACGGTCGAAAGTTCAGAGTGATGGGGATCGGCAGCCTGCGAGCGACCGTACGCGTAGTGGGTCGCTACGAAATCGGGATGATGTACACGCGCGTCGCGTCGTTCTACAACCGCGATCAGGACATCGTGATGATCGGGATTCTGGCGCGGCTGTAGCACTAACGTTGCGCGGGCCAGCTCCCAAGCCTCAGAGTTCGATGCGCTCGCTCGCGATATAGCTGTCTACGATGGCGTCTATGTCTTGGTCGGCGTTGAATCCCATTTCGACTGCCCGTGCAGTATTGAATCGCGCTGGAAACGTCTTGATCATCGTCTGAATGCGCTCGACGGGTTTGAACACGACGCGGGTTGCTACCGCATCGCCCGCAATACGCCGCAGAGCATCGACGCCTTGTTTGACCGACATCGTTATGCCGGGCAGATTGAGCGCACGATTTGTGCCCCACGCTGCGGCCGATAAGTCGTGCGCGTGGATGAGGGACTCGATGACTTGCGCGGGCGATAGGATCCACAGCTCGGTGCTGTCATCCACCGGTACGTCGCACACCACGCCGTTCAGCGGTTCGCGAAACATTCCGCTGGCGAACGAGGTCGACGCGAGATTTGGTTTGCCGGGTCGCACGACGATCGTCGGCAATCGCAGGCTGCGTCCATCGAGAAAGCCTTTGCGCGAATAATCGGTGATCAGATATTCGCCGATGACTTTCTGCGTGCCGTATGAAGTCTGCGGCGTCGGCGTGACCGAATCGTCCACCACCGCCGGCAACTTGCCGCCGAACGCTGCAATCGAGCTTGCATATACGAGCCGCGCGGGCAACTTCAGCTTGCGGCATGCTTCGAGAAGATTTCGCGTGCCGTCTAGATTTACGCGATAGCCGAGCTCGAAATCCGCTTCGGCGCCGGCGCTCACCACAGCGGCAAGATGAAACACCGTGTTCGTGTCGCCACCCACGGCCGCGCTGACGCTGCCGGCATCCGCAATGTCCCCTGTCACGCAGCGTAATCTGCTATCCATGTTCGGCGGGAAAGCGGCGTCGAATAGCGTGATCTGCGTAATCGGCGCAGGCTTGCCATCGCTGCCCACCAAAGCCGAGTGCTCGAGTAAACGCAGGGCGAGGCGATAACCGAGGAAACCGCCGCCGCCGGTGATCAGAACTTTCATGTCGTGTTCTCCAAAGGACGGGCGAATCATCCGCAGATGCAGCGGCCGGCGATCATGCAATGCTCACCCACCGACTGTCGGTCGAATGTCGCGCCTATTGCGATCACGACATGATACGCATGCGGACAGCGGCACGCGCCTCGACAGACGGGCCGCGCCCGCAGCGGAGCGAACGCTGGGCATTACTCCACGAGTTGCGGACTGAATTGGGGCGCGCTACGTACCGCTGCAACTGTCCGCGACGGCCTTGACCGGAACAGCGTGGGCGACGAAGCCGACATTATCCTGAAGCGTGCCCTACTCCGGCAGCGTCGGTCTCTCGCCATCGAGCATGGCGTTGTTGTCGTGGTCGTTCGCATCGCCGTCCGGCTGAAGACGGAGTTATTGCCTTCGGACTCCCCCCGCAAGAAATTTACCTGCATCTGAAGTGCAGGTCGGGAAATTTGAAAAGTAATACTCGCCGGTGAGCAGAGAATCGAAACGGCGGGGACGATCGGCAAGCGTGACATCGATTAGCGCAGCGCAGGAACTAAGGACGATTGCCGTCCCCAGCGACTTATTCATTGCGGATCTCCCCCTTGATTCACCGGAGCTCATGCATCCGCTCCCCTGATTTTCTGCGTGGGAGCTTTAGTGATTGCGCTAGCGATGGACGACGAGACTCGGTGCCAAGTCGTTCGCGACCGCTCGCTTGGTTCGACACGCCGCGTAGCGCAATTGTCTTTACGCAACGATGCTGTGCGCCCCACTGACGTTTATACCATTCGTGCTGCTCGCCCTTCGAGAGCCCGCTCGACCAGCCACTGTGACCACATGAGCCGATAATGGCAGACATGAATTCCCCCGCCCTCGTTGGTGTCCTGAGTCAGAAATTCGCTGCCGAAAAACCGACCAGGCGAGCGTCGCGCGTTGTTGCGCGCCTTACGAATATTGCTCATATTCGCCGTGGCGCGACGTCTAGTCTGGCACTCGCCCGGTCGGTTTTTCACACCGGCCACGTGTGCCAACAATGTCCAGGTCGTTGCAGGTCGGAGATGTCGAAGTTTGTCCACCGAATTTCTGACTCAGGACACTAGACACATGCTCTCCGACGACGAACGCCGCTTTCTCGACAGTCGCAGAATCGCGCATCTCGCAACTGCAGATGCGCACGCGCGGCCGCATGTGGTCCCCGTATGCTTCGCGTTGTCGAACGATGTGCTCTACATCACTGTCGACGAAAAACCGAAGCAACATCCCGGCGTAACATTGAAGCGTCTTCGCAACATCGCTGAAAATGCCGCCGTCGCGCTGGTCGCCGACCGCTACGATGAAAACTGGACACGGCTCGGCTGGGTTATGCTGCACGGACATGCTCAAGTGCTGCAGGACGGCGCTGAGCATGATCACGCGCAAACCCTGCTGCGTTCGCGCTATCGCCAGCTCGAGTCGATGGCAATCGCCATGCTTCCGGTCATCGCGGTTCGCATCGAACGAACGACGAGCTGGGGCAATCTTGCGGAACAACCCGACTGACCGGTGTTGCTCGCATCAGCACGGCCGACAGAAATTTCGCACCAACCCAAGGCACCTGCGGGTGCAGGCGCCTTCACCCTTGCGGAGGCATCACATGCTCGTTGGCATCTTCAATTTCCCGACCGATTACGGCATCCAGCCCGCCGAATTGGCGAGCGCCGCCGAATCGCGCGGGTTCGAATCGCTGTTCGTTTGCGAGCACACGCACATCCCGACCAGCCGCATCACGCCATTTCCCGGCGGCGAGCTGCCGAAGCGCTACAAGCACACGCACGATCCGTTCGTCGCCTTGTCGTTTGCGGCCGCAGCGACGAAGACGCTGAAGCTCGGCACCGGCATCGCGCTCATACCTCAACGCGACCCGATCACCACCGCGAAATCCGTTGCGAGCCTGGACATGCTCTCCGGCGGCCGCTTCATCCTCGGCTGCGGCGGTGGCTGGAACGTCGAGGAGATGGAGAATCACGGCGCGAAATACGACACCCGCTTCAAGCTGCTGCGCGAGCGCGTACTGGCGATGAAAGAAATCTGGACGCATGAAGAAGCAGAATTCCACGGCGAGTTCGTCGACTTCGACAAGATCTGGCAATACCCGAAGCCGAAGCAAAAGCCGCATCCGCCGATCTTTCTCGGCGGCGAAACCGATCACACGTTGAAGCGCGTGGTTGAATTTTGTGACGGCTGGTTTCCGCGCCCGCGCAACGCTTGGCAGCCGGAGACGGCGATGACGCGATTGCGGCAAGCCGCCGAAGCGGCCGGGCGCGATCCGGCGACTTTGTCGATCACCGTATTCGGGGCCCCCGCCGACCAGGCTGCTCTGGAAACGTATCGCGAAGCGGGCATTCAACGGGTGCTGCTGGATGCCGCTGACGTGCCTCGCGATGAAGTGCTGCGGCTCTTGGATAAATACGCGCCCCTGGTGAAGAGCGTGGCGTGAAGTCCTAGACCGCTCGGCCGCCGGCAAACGACCAGTTCGGGACATCGAGGTCGGTGTTTGCCAGCGGTAGATCCGCCGCGCGCAACTCGGCCAGATGCTCGGGCAAGTCGACGTCGAAAGCCAACCCTGGGCGATCGACTGCGGTGCTGCGCAGGTTGCGCTGGCGCAGGCAATCGAGATGCCGCACAAAACTGTTCGTGCCGAACGAGAAATCAAACGCGATCGAAGTCGGCAGGCAGACGCCGTTGGTACCTTGCCTGCCGCGATCCGGTGCAAGCGCAACCGCGTCAGCCGATGACGCCCTCGCCAGCGCACGCAGATCTTCCGCCTCGAGCAGCGGCAGGTCGCAGGAAACCATCAGCATTCGCGTCGCGCCATATTCGCGTAGCGCGCTCTGCGCTTGACGCAACGCGCTGTTCAGGCCGAACGGTACGTGCTCCTCCAGAACATTCGCGCCAAGCGACTTGGCACGTGCACGCGCGTCCTCGCATGCGCTAACCAGCAGCGTGCGATCCAACCCTGGAAATTGCGCCGCTTGCTGGAGCGTCCGGGCAAGCAGATGCTCGATCAGCGCGCGCCGCTCGGCTGCGTTGAGCGCCGGCGCCAGTCGGCTCTTGCCGTCGCGCAGCGATTTCACCGGAACCACCAGCCACACGCTCATATGCGCGCTCGATTCGCTGTCTGCGCGGCAACGGCGCGAACATTGTCGACGATGTACTTGGCCAAATCGATTCGGTGCGCAGGTTCAGTCATGATCGTGTTCGTTACCAGCGGATGAATACCTAGTGCGCCGATCGAATCGACAAGTGCCGCGTCAGCGCGATCGATCGCCAGCGCGTCGATCAAACCGCGATAGTAGCGCGCAATCTCGAGCGATGACGGCTCGCTGCCGAGCTCGCGCATGATCTTGGCCGCCGGACCCTTGAGCGCTTGGCCTGCAACGATCGGCGAGACTGCAATCACCGGAACGCGCCGCTGCTCGAGGGCTTCGCGCATGCCCGGCACCGCGAGAATCGGCGCGACGCTCAGATACGGATTCGACGGACAGATTACGATGGCCGCCAATGTAGTGCGGTTTAGCGCGTCGCGCAATCCCTCGCTCATGCGCGCAGTCTGCGTCCCAGCGAACTCCAATCGTGTGACGACGGGCTCGGAGCGCAGGCGCACGAAATAATCTTGAAACGGCAGCACGCCAGACTGAGTATGCACGCGCGTGCGCACCGGCTCATCGCTCATCGGTACGACGCGATGCCGCACCTTCAGTCGCGCGCACAACCGCTCCGTCACGGCGGATAACGTTTCGCCCGCGGCCAGCCGGTGCGTGCGCTCCACGTTCGTCGCAAGATCGCGATCGCCGAGGTTGAACCATGTCTCGCCGCCGATCGCCTCTAGCGCTTGCATGAAATTCCAGGTCTCGCCCGCGATGCCCCATCCCTGCGTCGGGTTGTTGATGCCCGCGAGCGTGTACATCACCGTGTCCAAATCCGGCGAGACGTGCAACCCGAGATGCACGAAGTCGTCCCCGGTGTTGACCGCAATCGTCAGCTCACCGGGTGCGAGAATGTCGGCGAGGCCCTTGGCAAGCTTGGCGCCGCCCACGCCGCCGGCAAGGGCAAGGATCACGTGCACATCCAGCGTTGCCGTTCGCGTTGCGAACGATAGTCGGAGTCTAGTTCGGGCGCGCCAAGCGCTGAAGCAATTTGCGTCATCGCCATTTCAATCCGGCTCAGCGAAACAGATCCAGCTCGCGCGCCCGAATCAGATCGGCAGCACTGCCGTCGTGACCTTCGATCTGCAGCCCGCGAACGATCACCACCGGTAGACCCTCGTCCGCTTGCCCCATCAGCAGCGACGCGGCCGCAGCGAGCTCGTCGGCCAGGCCAACTTGTGTGATCTGCAGCTCGCGGCCGAACAGATCCGGCTTGCCGCGCAGATCGCGCAAGGCCGCAACGCCGCTCGCACCGATCGCCACGCCGACCGCGCCGTTGCGCCAGGCGCGGCCGTGGCTGTCGTTGATAACGACCCCGACTTGCGCGCCGATTCGCTCGCGTATCGCCTCGCGAAGTCGGTCGCACTCGCCGTCCGGATCGGTCGGCAGCAGCAGCAGCACACGCGAGGTCGCATCATTGCCTTCGACATTCGACATATCGATTCCCGCGTTCGCCATCACGAATCCCAGGCGGTGCACGACGATCAGTACGTCTTTGCGTGCACGCAGCACTTCTGTCGATTCGCTGAGGATCAGCTCGACCAGGCGCGGATCTTTGTCGACGATCGCGGCCAGCTCTTGCGCGCGTGCGGACGGGGTAACGCTATCCAACGCGACCTGGCGTCCCTGCGCTTTGGACACGATCTTCTGCGCGATTACGATCACGTCACCGGATCGCAGTTGTTCGCCGGAGTGCGCAAGCGCTTTGATAATCAAATCGCAGACGTCGTCGCCCACGCGCACAAACGGCACGCCGGCTAACGCGATCAGCCGAATCTCCCGCTTGAGCGGCGCGCCGAGCTTCGCTAATGAATCCACCGCCACCTACTGTTTGGCATCGTCCAGGCGAGTGATGCGAATGCCGGCGCCGTCGACTTTGTATCTCGAGTTGATCGCAATCAAGATCGACGTCAGGGCCTCAGCCGCCGCCGAATTTACGATGGGGCCAGCGTGCAGCGCGCGCAACCCGATGGCGGTCGCGAGCTCGATCGCGATCTCTCGCGACGGGATGTCGTCGCCGCAGACGAGGACATCGCAGTCGACTTCTTGCGTGAGATCCTGCAGTCGATGCGCCGGGACATTTTGAAACGCAGAGACGACCTTGACCGATTCACCCAACAGCTTTTGGATCGCCGCTACCGCGGACCCACCTTCGGGCAGTTGCACGCGAGCGACCCTCGGCGGCACCAGCGGTACCGTGGTGTCGATCAGAATCTTGCCGGTGAGCGCGTCGCGCACTTCTTCGACGGTGCTTCGCTGCGCGGCGTACGGCACCGTCAATACGACGATCGACGCGGCTTCAGCGGCGCCACGATAGCTGTCGGCACGCGCGGCTTCGCGGCCGAGTTGCGCATTGATCTTCGCGCTCGCCTGCGCAGCCTTATCGGGATTGCGCGAGCCGATGATCACCGGATAACCGGCATTCGCCCATCGCAGCGCCAACGCACCGCCTTCCGCACCGGTGCCACCGAGCACTGCTATCGTCGGGCGTCCGGATGAATTGTCGGCAGCGCTCATTGCTTCGCCAGCGGCAGCACCTTGGTCGCGAACCGCTCCATCGCCGCGAGCGATTCTTTCAACGTCGGCCGAACAAAGTTGAACAGCAAGTGCTGCACGCCGAGATCGCGATAGGCGACGATGTCCTGCACGACGTCCGCATCGCTGCCGGTGAACGCTTGGCGATTTCCGTCATCGAGCGTGACCGTCTGGCCTTCTTGATACCACGATGCCCAGTAATTGAGCTCGATGGTCGCGGGATCGCGCTTCACTTTTCCCGCTTCCTCGCGTAATCGAGCGATCGCATCGGCGT
>JBDTMS010000158.1:0-7762 GCA_039934195.1 Betaproteobacteria bacterium | reverse complement strand
AAGATATTTTCCTGGCGTGGTTCGCCAACAAGCACTTTGCTTTGACTGCCGCTTATCTGGATCTCGGTCGGATTGCCGACAAGCCGAACCAACACGCGCTCTACGTCTCGTTTCAGCTCGGCTTCTGAGCAGGGCGTCGCGACATCCCAGCTGTTTCCTGCGCCGCTGCTTCCCCGCGTACTAGCACCGTCGCAACGCGCTCGCAGGATAGGTTCTAAAATGCTGCAATGCTAAGCGAGTTCGACATCATCGAACGCTACTTCACGCCGCCGACCGATCACACCGTTCTTGCGGGCGGCGACGATGCCGCGCTGATCGCGGTAACGCCCGGCATGGAGCTGGCGATTTCCGCCGACGCGCTGGTGTCGGGCCGGCATTTCTTCGACGATGCTGAGCCGGCCGGCGTCGGCTACAAATGCATGGGGGTCAATCTTTCCGATATGGCGGCGATGGGCGCGCGTCCGCGCTGGGTCACCTTGTCGTTGACCTTGCCGCTCGCCGATGCGAACTGGTTGGCGGATTTTTCCCGCGGCTTCCTTGAGCACGCGCGCGAGCACGGCGTCGATCTGATCGGCGGCGATACTACGAGCGGGCCGCTCACGGTGTGCGTGCAGATCATGGGCGAGGTGCCCCCCGGGCAGGCACTGCGACGCTCGGGCGCGCGCGAAGGCGACGATCTGTGGCTATCCGGTACTATCGGCGATGCGGCGCTGGCGCTCGCGCATGCGCGCGGTGACTTTCGCTTGCATGCAGACGATCTCGCGTACGCAACGAAGCGCTTGACGCATCCGCAACCCCGCGTCGAGCTGGGAATCGTGCTGCGCGGAATCGCGACCAGCGCCATCGATATATCCGATGGGCTGGCCGCTGATGTAGGTCACATCGCGAAGGCTTCGGGCGTCCAAGCGATCATGCAGTGGGCTCTATTGCCCCTGTCGATGGCGGGTGCGCGGTATCGCGACCATCCGCTGGTGCATTGGGCCGTTCTCGCGGGCGGGGACGACTACGAAATCGCCTTTACGGCGCCGCCGGCTGCGCGGCCGCAGCTCGTGGCGCTGGCCGGCGACCTCGGGGTGGCGCTGACCAGAATCGGCTCGATGCAAGCGGGGCAGGGCGTTATTGTCTTGAGCGGGCGTGGCGAGCCGCTCGAGCTTGCGCACAAAGGATTCGATCATTTCCGCGCGTAGCTCGATCGCCGCATGCGAAGTGATACGAGTCGCACGCAGCTCGCGAGGAAGCCAACCATGCACTCGTCGTTCTCATTGATTCGCACCAAGTCGCGCTCGCATCATGGCAAGGTCGTCCGGCCCGGCTTGCGCTTCCTGCTGGGGCACGTCTCGCATTTTTTCGCGCTCGGTTTCGGCTCGGGCCTGGCGCCGTTCGCGCCGGGAACCTTCGGCACGCTGGTGGCGTTTCCGCTCTTCAGTTTGCTGAATCGGCGATTTGAGGCGACTGCGCAACTCGTCGTACTCGCGGTCATGTACCTAGCCGGGATCTGGTTTTGCGAACGCACCGGCCGCGATCTAGGCGTAGAAGATCACGGGTCGATGGTCTGGGATGAGATCGTCGCGTTTATGATCGTCCTGTTCTTCACGCCGCGCGCGCTCGCCTGGCAAGTTGCGGCGTTTTTGCTGTTTCGCTTTTTCGACGCAGCCAAACCCGGACCGATCCGCTATATCGAATCGCGATTTCGCGGTGGCTTCGGCGTGATGATCGACGATCTCGCGGCGGCGTTCTGCACCTTGCTCTGTCTGACGCTGTATACGCTGTTGGCAAAACACTTCGGAGGTTGACGTGGATCGCGAGCTCTACGACCTTGCAGCAGTCATCGGCGACGCACTCAAGCGCCGCGCTTTGGTGCTGGTGACCGCTGAGTCGTGCACCGGCGGCTGGGTGGCCGAGGCGATAACCATGGTGCCCGGCAGCTCCGAGTGGTTCGACCGCGGCTTCGTGACCTACACCAATCGCGCCAAGCAAGAGATGCTCGGCGTACGCGCGGAAACGCTGGAACAGCACGGCGCAGTCTCGCAGCCCACCGTAGAAGAAATGGTTACCGGCGCCCTGACCCACAGCCCCGGTCACGTCGCCTTGTCCGTCTCAGGCGTAGCCGGCCCCGGCGGTGGCAGCCCGAGCAAGCCGGTCGGCACCGTGTGTTTTGCGTGGGGCCGGCGCGATCAATCGCCGCTGTCAGAAACGCAGCACCTGGAAGGCGATCGCGAAGCGGTCCGCCGCCAATCGGTCGTTGTTGCCCTACGAGGTCTTGCCGCATTGATCACTTGAACGTGATCAATGATCAATGATCAATGATCACTGATCACTGATCACCGATCACCGATCACTTGAACTTGATCACAGATCACAGATCACCGATCATTTGAACTTGATCACAGATCACAGATCACCGATCACTTGAACTTAATCACCGATCACCAGCGCTTCAGGAGTGCGACTTGATCGCCAGCACTGCCTGGTTGCGCAAAGTTTTGAGCAAGTTCAGCTCGCTTGATTCCATGCGGATCGCGCCTTGCGTGTCGCAGTCGGCGTAGAACAGTCCGACCGGCTTCTTGTTGATGCTCACCGGGAAAAGCACCAAGGATCTCGCTGGGACCAGCTTGCGGTACCACGCGGGAATGTGATCGCGAATCTTGTCGGCGTTGATGTCTTCGATGAAGATGTCCGCGTTCTGGCTGACCGCCGCGAAGAACGCATCACGGGTGGGCGAGAGCGGAACGTTGAAGCCGCGTTTGATGATCTGATCGACGTCCTGCCCAAATCCGAAGCGGCCGCGCAGCGAATTCTGCGACGCGTCGCGAATGCACAGGATTACGCGTGAGAAGCCCATGCCGCGATACATGGTCTCGAGAATCATCCGCAGCAGATCGTTGAGCTGGTATTCGCCCACCAGGGTGTTGGTGATGTCCTGAATTCCGGCAGTCAGCGACGCCTGCCTATCCTCGGACGTGACGCCGCTATTGGGCATCTGGTGCGAGACGGCGGTTTGCAGCGTCGCTTGCGACATCATTTGCTGCAGCTCATCGCCGTCGGTCACGGCGACGCTGCGCTCCGTGCGATTTTGCGCGTAATCGCGCAGCGCACAGAACAGCACGCTCTGCGTCGGATTGAAGTTGAGTAGACTCGTATCTTGCGTTAGATCTGATGCCGCTGTTTTGGTCGCGGCAGCCAACTGCGGTTCGGTCACGCCGAGACCGTCGCCGAAACGCGCTGCAAGCTGCGCCATGCGTGATCTGCGATCGGCAGCACTGGGTAGACGAATCGAGTCGGTGACGCCGGTTGCCAGTTCCGCGAGCATGCGCAATCGATCTTGCGTGTTGCGCGGCTTGCGCGGTGCGTCGTCGGCTACCCGGCGCAGACTCTCGATCAGATTGTCGGGAAAGTGCCAGCTGCGCGCGACGCCCACGCCCAGCTCTTCAAAGGTGATGCCGAGCACCTGTGCCGCGGCCTGCTCTTGCCCGATTTCCAGTTGCTGGCTGCGCTTTTGGATCTCCTGGAACTCTTCATGGAAATAAAATGCCGTCAGTAGGCGGCCGAGCTTGTGGAACATCGAGCAGATGAAAGCCTCTTCGGTGTCTCGCACGCTAACCTTGCTGGCCAGCGTGCGAGCCAGCAGCGCGCTGAAGTAGCTGGCGAGAATTTCGTCCTTGAGCTGAGAGGCTTGGGCTTTATTCTGCAGGTGCTCGAACAGCATCAGCGTGATGGCAACGTTGCGGATGTTATCGAAACCCATGATCACCACGGCGCGCGACACCGTCGAGATGCTGCCGCCGTATTGACTGTAAGACGCCGAATTCACCAGTTTGAGCAATTTATTGGTGAGCGCGAAATCCTTGAGAATGGCGTTCGACAGATGCGTGACGCGCTCGGTATCCGAGGTCGCGGACTTGTTCACTGCGCTCATCGTTGACGAAAGCGCAGGAAAGTCGCTCTTGTAGCGCATCCGCCGCAGCAGGAACTCGAGCGTGCCCTGAGTGGCTTTCGTGCCTCCGGTGCCGCCGGCAGCCTCGCTAGGCTCGGGGCTCAAATAGCGCAGCAGCGCATCTTCCATTGCTGCCGCGGTTTCGAAGCGGCCCTGCGGATCTTTCGCCAGCGCCTTGAGGATGAGATCGTCGAGGCGCTCGTCGATTTCCGAATTGCGTTTCGACGGCGCCACGAATGCTTCGTTGGCGATCTTGTACATGACCTCGTAGGGATCTCGGCCCTCGACCGCGGGCTTGCCGGTTAGCATCTCGTACAGGAGCATCCCCACCGCAAATACGTCGGAGCGCTCCGTGGAGGGCTGGCCCGCGACGTACTCGGGCGCCATGTATGCCGGCGTCCCGACGAACGGGGCATCCGGTGACGGTTTCGCGCGCAGCAGTTGCGCGATGCCGAAATCCATCACGCGTGCAGTTTCTCCGCCGGCGATCATCACGTTGGCTGGCTTGATATCGCGGTGGACAACGCCCTTGCTGTGCGCAAAACCAATCGCCTTCAGCACCTGGATTGCGATGTCGGCTGCTTGCAAGGTCGGCAGCTTCTGCGCCGCCCGAATGACCGCCGACAACGTCTGGCCTTCCACGTATTCGAACACCAGCGAGGGCGTCTCCCCGTCGATCCAGGCGTCGTAGAGCGTAACGATGTTCGGATGCGACAGCTGACCGACGATCAGCGCTTCATCGATCAGCGCCTTGGCGCGATCGCCGCGCTCGTTCGGCGCCACCCCTTCCATGCTCATGGTTTTGATGGCGACCTGTCGTTTGAGCTGCGTGTCCTCAGCTAAATAGACCTCGCCCTGGCCGCCCTTGCCGAGCGTTCTGAGCGTCTGGAAGCGTGCACTGCGGGTGAGACTGGGTTTCGCGAGCATGCAGCTATATCGACGGCGCGGGCCGCGTCTTGATGGCCTGCCCGAAGGTGCGCAGCGTTGCCATGGTCATTTGCAGGGATTCTCGCCGGGGCGGGAACAATTCGTATGCTCTAGGAAAGCTCTGAACCAGTCTTGCGCGCGCGATCGGGTCCCGCTATAGAGGCGGCGGACTATCGGGTTGCGTCAAGTGCGGCGTCCGCATCGCTGCGTTTCTCCGCCAAGGTACCTGCCTTGGCGAGTTCGCGATGCCTCGCATCCACCCGCATCTGACGCAACGAGCGTCGCAAGACTTGTTCGGAGCTTCCCTAGCTCACCTGCTGAGCCGGCGACAGGAGAACATCGGATCTGGACCCTCGCCGCGCATCGGTGGAGGACACGGCCGTCAGGCGATCTTTATGGGACAATGCGATGATTATTGAAAAGGAAATAGCCAACATCATGGATGACAACAAGCGCAAGGCGCTGCAAGCCGCCTTGTCACAGATCGAGAAGCAATTCGGCAAAGGCTCCATCATGCGACTTGGCGAGAGCGACATCTCGCGCGACATCGACGTGGTGTCGACCGGATCGCTCGGCCTCGATATCGCGCTTGGCGTCGGCGGCCTGCCGCGTGGCCGCGTGGTCGAGATCTACGGGCCGGAATCTTCGGGTAAGACCACGCTCACCTTATCGGTCATCGCACAGATGCAGAAGAAAGGCGGCACTGCCGCTTTCATCGACGCGGAACACGCGCTCGATCCGCAATACGCCCGCAAGCTGGGTGTTAGCGTCGACGAGTTGCTGATCGCGCAACCCGACAACGGCGAGCAGGCGCTCGAGATTGCCGACATGCTGGTGCGCTCCGGCTCGGTCGACGTCGTGGTAGTCGATTCGGTTGCGGCGCTGACGCCGAAAGCTGAAATCGAAGGCGAGATGGGCGAGCCGCAGATGGGTCTGCAGGCGCGGCTGATGTCGCAGGCGCTGCGCAAGCTTACCGCCAACATCAAGCGATCCAACACACTGGTGGTTTTCATCAATCAAATCCGCATGAAGATCGGCGTCATGTTCGGCAACCCGGAAACAACCACGGGCGGCAACGCGCTGAAATTCTATGCATCGGTGCGCCTCGATATTCGCCGCATCGGCTCGATCAAGAAGGGCGATGAAGTCATCGGCAGCGAAACCCGCGTCAAAGTCGTCAAGAACAAGGTGGCGCCGCCGTTTCGCGTTGCCGACTTCGACATTTTGTACGGCGAAGGCATTTCACGGCACGGTGAGATCATCGATCTCGGTGTGCTGCATAAGGTCATCGAGAAGTCCGGTGCGTGGTACAGCTACGGGACTGAGCGTATCGGCCAAGGCAAGGACAACGCGCGGGAATTCCTGCGCGAGCACGTCGCGATGGCAGAAGAGATCGAAGCAAAGGTGCGCGCCAACGCAGGCGTCACCGAAGGCGCAGCGGCGCTGGCCGAGGAGGAGGAATAACGCTCTGCAGGCCCCATGTATCAGCACCGGGCGCCGATGGCGAATCGGCGCCTGCGTCCACGAAAAAGCCGCTGTCTTTGCGCGGCCGGGCCTTGCGGCTGCTCGCGCGCCGCGAATATTCGCGGCGCGAGCTCGAGCGCAAGCTGCAGCCGCATACCAACGATGCTGATGCATTGATCGCACTGCTGGACGATCTCCAGGCGCAAGGCTGGCTATCCGAGCAGCGCGTGGCGGAAATGCTGGTACGCCACGCCGCCGGACGCTACGGCGCGCGGCGCGTACTGGCGCGGCTCCGCGAGAAAGGTATCGACCCCGAAATCCTGATGCAGGCGCGCGCTCAGCTACGCGCGGTGGAACTGACCAGCGCGCGCGACGCTTGGAGCAGGCGCTTCGGAAAACCGCCGGCAGATCGCGCAGACCGGGCGCGGCAGGCGCGGTTTCTCGAGGCGCGCGGATTCAGCTCCGAGGTGGTCGCGCGTTTGCTGCGCGGCGCGGTCGACGACTGACACGCAGTCGAGTGACGGACAAACAAACGACAGACATTATGGCGCGGGATAAATACAGCGCCCCGGCCACTCCGAGCAGCGCGTCACGCTCTCAGACTTTGCGACGCATCCGAGGTTGATTGAATGAAAAGCAATGAGATCCGATCGCGATTTTTGCGGTACTTCGAGCGGCACGGACATACGATCGTGCCATCGAGCCCGCTCGTCCCCGGCAACGATCCGACCCTGTTGTTCACCAATGCCGGCATGGTGCAATTCAAAGACGTGTTTCTCGGCGTCGAAAAGCGTCCGTATTTGCGAGCGACGACATCGCAGCGCTGCGTGCGCGCCGGCGGCAAGCACAACGACCTCGAGAACGTCGGCTACACCGCCCGCCACCATACGTTCTTCGAGATGCTGGGCAATTTCAGCTTCGGCGATTACTTCAAGCGCGATGCGATTCACTTCGCGTGGGAGCTGCTGACCAAAGAATATGGACTTAAGCCCGAACGTATGTGGGTCACCGTCTATCACACCGATGACGAGGCCTACGATGTCTGGACCAACGACATCAAGGTGCCGCGCGATCGCGTCTCGCGCATCGGCGACAAACCCGGCGGCCCGAAATACCAGAGCGATAACTTCTGGCAGATGGGCGAGACCGGTCCCTGCGGACCGTGTACCGAAATCTTCTGGGATCACGGCGCCGGCATTCCGGGCGGGCCGCCCGGATCGCCCGACGCAGATGGCGATCGCTATATCGAGATCTGGAATCTCGTGTTCATGCAGTTCAACCGCGATGACGCGGGTGTCATGCATCCACTGCCGAAGCCCTCGGTGGACACCGGCATGGGCCTGGAACGCATTGCCGCGGTCTTGCAAGGCGTGCACAGTAACTACGACATCGATCTGTTTCAGGATCTGATTCGCGCTGCGGCTCGCGCAACCGGCG
>JBDTMS010000157.1:0-7769 GCA_039934195.1 Betaproteobacteria bacterium | reverse complement strand
GTTGATGACACGCGAAACCGGTAAGGCGGTCAAAGATTCCGAAGGCGAGATTCGGCGCTCGTTGGAAACGTTCACGCTCGCGGCGGAAGAAGCGATCCGCATCGAAGGCCGTCACGTACCGCTCGATGGCAGCGCGATGGGCGCGGGCAAGATGGCTTTTCTGATGCGCTTTCCGGTCGGTGTCGTGGCCGCGATCACGCCATTCAACGCACCGTTCAATCTCGCCTCGCACAAGATTGCGCCGGCGATCGCGGCGGGCAACACGATCGTATTGAAGCCGCCGCCGCAGGCGCCGCTGATCGTCCATCGGCTGGTGGAGCTCGTCGTCGAAGCCGGCGCGGCCGCGGGCACGATCAACGTCGTGCATGGCGGTGCGCAACTCGGCGCTGCGCTGGTCGGCGATCCGCGCGTCGACTTCATCACTTTCACCGGCTCGAGCCGAGCTGGCGCGGCGATCAAAGCAGCGAGCGGTCTGCGGCGCGTTGCGCTCGAGCTTGGCGGCAACGGCGCGACGATCGTGCACGACGACGCGGATCTCGCCACCGCGGCAGCCGCGTGCGGTCGCAACTCGATGCGTCTCGCGGGACAAAGCTGCATTTCGGTACAGACCGTCTATGTGCACCAGCGCGTGTACGAGGCGTTCCTCGATCTGATCGCAACAGAAGTTCGCCAGATGAAGCTCGGCGATCCGCTCGATGTTGCGACAGACGTCGGCACGCTCATCGACGAAGCCGCAGCCATGCGCGTCGAGACGTGGGTAAATGAAGCCGCAGCGGCTAGCGCGCAAGTCGTGACCGGCGGTCATCGGCGCGGCGCTGCGTTCGAGCCGACCGTCCTCACACGCGTACAACCAACCATGAAAGTCGTATGCGAAGAAGTGTTCGGGCCGGTGGTCAACGTCATTCCGTATTCGACGATCGAAGAACCGTTTGCAGCGATCAACGCGAGCCCGTACGGATTGCAGGCCGGCATCTTTACCAAGTCGAACGAGTTGTCGTTCGCTGCGATCCGCTCGCTGCGCGTGGGCGGCGTCATCGTCAACGGCACCTCGACCTGGCGGACCGATCAGCTCGCATACGGTGGCGTGAAAGCGAGCGGCGCCGGACGCGAAGGTCCGCGCTACGCCATCGAGGATATGACCGAGCAGCGTCTTATCGTTTTCAACTTGTGAGCAGAAGGAAATCGCAGAAATGAGAGTGTTCGTTACCGGCGGCGGTGGATTTCTCGGCGCGGCCGCAGTGCGTGCGCTGCTGGCGCGCGGCGACACCGTGATCGCGTTCGACATGCAATTGAGCGCGCTGGCAGACGCCGGGCCGGACGATCGGTTAATCCGCGTGCCCGGCGACATCACGGATATGGCGAACATCGCGCAAGCGGTGGTGCTGCATAAGCCGGATGCGATCATTCATTGTGCGGCGATCGTCGGCGTATTGTTCTCACTCGGCAGTCCGCTCAACGTCGTCCGAGTCAACATCGAAGGCTCGATCAACGTATTCGAAGCGATGCGGCTCGCCGGCATCAAACGCTGCATCCACATCAGCTCGGAAGAAACCTACGGTGCGTTCCACACCGACAAGATCGACGAGACGCACCCGCAGGAAGCGGTGCTGCCCTATGGCATCTGTAAAGTCGCGGTCGAGCAGCTCGGTCGCAGTTATCGCGATCTGCATGGTCTCGAAGTCATCAACGTGCGTGCATCCTGGGTATACGGTCCCGGCTTGCCGCGTGATCGCATTCCGAAGAATCTGATCGAGGCTGCCCTCGCCGGGCGCGAGCTGCACGTTCCTTCGGGCGCCGAAACGGTGATCGACCATCTATACGTCGACGATTTGATCGCCGGCATACTTGCAGCACTCGATCATCCGCAGCATCGCTACGACGCGTACAACATTGCCAGCGGCCACGCCGCGAGCATCGCCGAGATCGTCGCGATCATTCGCGAGCTGATTCCAGGCGCTGAAATTTCGGTCGGCCAGGGTCCGTACAGACACGGCGATCGCATCGAGATGGTGAAGAAGGGCGCGCTCGATGTCAGCCGCGCGGCATCGGAACTGGGCTGGAAGCCGCGCCACAATATTCGCACCGGACTCGCCGCGTACATCAGCGCACTGCGCGAGCCGCCTTTGGTTTGAGCTTCAGTCAAGGAGACGTCATGGATTCGACCGATGGACCCGGCAGCAAAATCAAAGCGGTGATCCGCCCGGCGGCGGAAGTGATGTGGGATGAGCCGCCCGCACATATCGGCGGCGCATTTTCGAAAATGCTCGTACGCCCGGAATCGTGCGGATCGAAGATTCTCGATTACCGCGTGTCGGTGTATCAACCGCGTGCGTACGTCGCGCCGCATCGTCATCGCATTCAGGAGCAGGTGTATCACGTGCTCGACGGTGAAGGGCTGATGGAAATCGAAGGTGAGCGCAAAGTCGTACGCAAAGACGACGTAATTTTCATTCCGCCGGGCGTGCTGCACGCGATCTACAACACGGGGATGATCGATCTGCGCTTCATCGTCGTGACCTCTCCACCCGACGAATAATCTCAAGGCGCGCAACTGCGGGGACCGATCTCTCATGAGAGAAGGCCAAGGAATTCTGTTGATCACCAATGCAGTCGTGCCGGCGACGATGGATGAATTCGACGCGTGGTATCTGCGTCAGCATCTGAACGAGCGTCTCGGGATCCCAGGCTTCGAGCGCGGCCGGCGTTATCGCACCGACTTGCCGAGCACGCGATTCATGGCGCTGTACGAAACGCAGATGCCTGCGGTATTGCACGGTGAAGACTACATGGAGCGTCTCGCGAATCCGACGCCGTGGACGCAGAAGGTGATGCCGAGCTTTCGCGATACGTCGCGCAGCTTGTTGCGCGTGGGCGCGACGCACGGTGTGCTAGTAGGCAGCGCGATCGCGATCATCGATCTGACTGCTGTAATCAAAGAAGAGAGCACCATCGCGCAACTGCGCGCGCTTCTGCCCGAGATTTCTGTCGCACCGGGAATTTGCGCTTCGCATCTCTGGCTGCCGCCTGATTTCGTGCCGCCGCCCACGCCGGAGCTGAAGCTGCGCGATGCACCTGATCGTTCCGTGGCTGCGGTACTGGTGATCGAGGCCACCGGCACGAGCTCGCTGCGCAGTGTGATCGAAGCGAACGTCGCGCGTCATCTGCCTGCCGAAACTGTCGCGGGCGCTGAGATCTACTCGCTGCTCTGCACGATGGAAGCGAGCGCGGCTAAATAAACTACGCGTAGGCCAGCGCGTCTATACGCGCCGCGGATCTCTGCCTGCGTTATTCGCGGTCTTGCGACTCAACCAAAACACGCCCGCACCACCCCACCCTCCACCCGCAGTGCCGCGCCATTCGTAGCAGAAGATAACGGACTGCAAACGTACGCGACCATACTTGCGACTTCTTCCGGCGTCGCGTAGCGCATCAGCAGCGAGCTTGGACGCATGTTCTGAAAGAAATGCGCTTCGACCTCCGCGAGAGGCTTACCCGGCATGCGTTTCTCGATCCCTGCCCGTGAACCATGCGTCAACGTTGGGCCGGGCAACACTGCATTCACCGTGACACCCGTCCCGACACAGGTTTCCGCCAGGCCGCGCGATACGGCGAGCTGCGCGGTCTTGGTCATGCCGTAGTGGATCATGTCCGGGGGAATCTGAATGGCGCTCTCGCTGCTGATGAAGACGACGCGGCCCCAGTTGCGTTCTTTCATCCCGGCGAGGTAGGCGCGTGCGAGCCGCACGCCGCTCATGACGTTGATGTCGAAGAAGCGCTGCCAGTCCTCATCCGAAATCTGTTCGAACGGCTTGCGCTCGTAGATGCCCAGGTTGTTCACGAGGATGTCGACCTGCGGAAATTTCTGCGCGATTTCTTGTGCGGCTTTTGCGGTGGAAAGATCGCCGGCAAAGCCGAGCACTTCAGCTTTCGGCGCCTGCTCGCGAATTTTTTTTACAGCACCGTCCACCGCGGATTGCGTTCGGCCGTTGACGATCACCTTGCTGCCCTCGCTTGCCAGCAGCGCTGCAACCGCGAAACCGATTCCCTTGGTCGAACCCGATACCAGCGCCAATTTGTTCTGTAATTTGAGATCCATCGCGACAGACTCCTGATTGAATGGTATTGCAAGAAAATTTCTGTAGATCTACACATTGTTCTGCCGGCCGCGAAGCACGAAGTAACCAGCGAGCGCAGACGCCAAGGATCCCAGAATGATCCCGATGCGGCCATCACCAATGCTTGCCAGTGCGCCTTGATCCAACGCCAGCGAATTGATGAACAGGCTCATGGTAAAGCCGATGCCGCATAACAGCGCTGCGCCGTAGAGCTGCGCCCAGCTCACCTGATCCGGCAGCCGCGCCAATCTTGTTTTGATCGCGAGCCACGCGAAGCCGAACACGCCGACCTGTTTGCCGAAGAATAAGCCCACCGCGATACCCAACGGCACCGGCTGCAGCAAGTTGACGAGCGATGCACCGAGTAGCGAGACGCCCGAGTTTGCGAATGCGAATACCGGCAAAATCGCATAAGCGACCCAGGGATGCAGATCGTGCTCGAGCCGCTCGAGCGGGGACGTCGTTGCGACGGTTCGTTTTCCGAGCGGGATAAACGCGGCAAGGACGACGCCGGAAAGTGTCGCGTGAATACCCGACTTCAGAACCGCGGCCCACAGCACGATGCCGACGAGAACGTACGGCGTGATCCTGCGCACGCCGGCCAAATTCAAAGTCAGCAGAGACACGATCGCGCCGGCCGCGACCGCCAGAGACAGGATCGATATCTGATCCGAGTAGAAGATCGCGATGATAATGATGGCGCCCAGATCGTCGACGATGGCAAGTGTGAGCAGGAACACTTTCAGCGCGGCCGGAACCCGGTTGCCCAGCAGTGCCAACACCCCAACCGCGAAGGCGATATCGGTTGCGGTTGGAATCGCCCAGCCACTGCGCGCCGCGGGTTCCGCGATGGTGATCCAGACATACAAGCCAGCGGGAACGATCATGCCGCCGACGGCACACAGCGCTGGCAGCGCAATTTGCGATGGCTTCGACAGCTCGCCTTCGAGCACTTCGCGCTTGAGCTCGAGCCCAACCAGCAAAAAGAAAATCGCCATGAAGCCGTCGTTTATCCAGAGCAATAGCGGTTTGGCGATCGCGAACGTGCCGAGTTGAACCGCGACCGGAATCTCCAGTACCGAGGTGTAGGCCGCATGCCACGGCGAGTTCGCCAGCAGCATCGCGGCCGCGGCAGCGACCACCAGGATGATTCCGCCGGCCGCTTCGAGGCGAAGGAACTCGCTGATTGCTTCTAATGCTCTCACCATAGACCGCCGACTCCCATCGATTCTTCCCACTTCGTCGCACGAGAGCATCGCGCGACGGTGCTGCAGTTATCGCGATCCTTCACGTAACCGATTTGCATTCGGCATTCGAGCACCGAGTAGCTTGGATCGCGATTTCACGAGCGTTAAAGATCATCTCGCGCAATTTCACTTTTCTCAATCTATTCGCGGAGATATCTGCCCGTTATCAGCGTTTCACCGATTGACGAATTCGATGCGTCCTGGATAATTGACCGCGCAGTACGCAGCACAAAAAAAATATTTTTTTGTAGTTTCCGGGCAACCGGTTTGAGATCTCAAGGGAGTTTCATCATGAACATCGCTGCAAACAAGTGGCGCGGCCTGCGCGCCGCTCTCGCTGTCGCTTCACTTATCTCGGTAGCGCAACCCGCTATTTCCGCCACCGTCATCGGCGCCCCCATCATCGTGCAGAACACGGGCGAAGTAATCGCAACCTACATCGGCAATTCTGCGAACTACAGCAACGATCTTTATCTTCAGGAACCGTCGGGCGCCTTCAGCGCGCTTATCTTCAACAACAAGACTTCGCCCATCGGATCAACCGTCAATCTAGGCCTGTTCGCTGCCGGCACCGAGCTCGTGTTCCGGCTGCATGTGAATGACACGGGTAACGACTGGTTCACCGGCTTGGCCTCGAGAAATATCGATGGCAAGCCGCACGGCCGCATTACCGACAACTTCGGGCCGGACCAGACACTGGTCGAATTCGAAGACTTGAAGGATCTCCCGGAATTTCCCGGTGGCTTCAATGACCTGAGCTTCTCATTTACCAACACGGGCATCATCATGCCGACACCGGTTCCAGAGCCCGGCACCTACGCTCTGCTCGCAGGCGGGCTCGCACTGGTTTACGCGACAACGCGTCGCCGGCGCGCTGCCAAACTGTAATCGCAGCTCTCTTCAGCTAACGCCCGGGCCGATTGGTTCGGGCGTTTTCATTTGCGCCGCGCGGTTTAGCCGATGGCGGCGTCGCACATGCACGACGATTGTCCTAGCGCTGCACTCCGGCATCGACCCCAGCCAACGCGGTCATGTTAACCAAGCGCCGCACAGTCGCGGTCGGCGTAAGAATATGACACGGCCTCGCGGCGCCCAGCAGAATCGGGCCGATCGTAATGTTCTCGCCAGCGACGACCTTCAACAGATTGAACGAAATGTTGGCGGCGTCCAGCGTCGGCATGATCAGCAAGTTCGCCTCGCCCGCCAGTCGCGAATTCGGGAACACCTGCATGCGAATTTCTTCCGACAGCGCCGCGTCGCCGTGCATCTCGCCTTCTACTTCCAGATGCGGCGCCAGCTCATTCAGCAGCGCTCGCACGCGGCTCATTTTCAAAGCCGACGCTGTGCGCGAACTGCCGAAACTGGAATGCGACAGCAGACCGATCTTCGGGGTAATTCCGAAACGCTGAACGCCTTCGGCCGCGAGCAAAGTAATTTCTGCCAACTGCTCCGCGCTCGGATCCGCGTTAACGTAGGTGTCGCAAATAAACAGCATGCGGCTTTCCAGCAGCAACAGATTCATCGCTGCGAATTGCTTCGCACCGGGTCGCAGGCCGATGACGTTGACTATGTGATTGAGATGCGTGCCGAACTCGCCATAGGTGCCGCAGAGCATCGCATCGGCTTCGCCTTGCTTCACCATGAGTGCGCCGATCAGGGTCGTACGCCGGATCACTTCGCGCTTCGCGACTTCGACCGACACGCCTTGTCGCTGCATGATCTCGTGATAGAGCTGCCAGTAATCGCGAAATCGCGGATCGCTGTTCGGATTTACCAGCTCGAAATCCGTACCGGGACGCGCGCGCAGTCCGAGCTTTTCCAGGCGCGGCAATACGACTTCCGGACGGCCGATCACGATCGGCCTGGCAAGACGGTCATCCACCACCACTTGCATTGCGTGCAGCACGCGCTCGTCCTCGCCTTCGCAGTAGACGACACGCTTGGGATTGTTCTTCGCCGCGTCGAACACCGGTTTCATGATCAGGCCGGAGTGATAGACGAACTGCATGAGCTGATCGCGATAAGCGTTGAGGTCCGCGATCGGGCGCAGCGCGACACCGCTATCCATCGCCGCCTTCGCCACCGCCGGGGCAATCTTCACGATCAATCGCGGATCGAACGGATTCGGAATTAAATACTCGGGGCCGAACGATAGATTCGCATCGCCGTACGCAATTGCAACCACGTCTGATTGTTCTTGCTGCGCGAGCTCCGCAATCGCGTGCGTCGCCGCGAGCTTCATCTCTTCCGTGATCGTCGTTGCGCCGGCGTCGAGTGCGCCGCGGAAAATAAACGGAAAGCACAGAACATTGTTCACCTGATTCGGATAGTCCGAACGCCCGGTCGCGATGATGCAATCCGGCCGCGCGGCTTTCGCTTCTTCCGGCATGATTTCCGGAACCGGATT
>JBDTMS010000156.1:0-7792 GCA_039934195.1 Betaproteobacteria bacterium | reverse complement strand
ATCGTCCTGCATCTTGATGCGCAGAATCACGTCCAGCAGCATTCGATCGGTGGACACCGGCTCGATCTCGTAATCCTGCATATAGGGCTTTTGATCCTTGTCCGGATCGAAACGAAAGATCGAGAATTTCATGTCAGCTTTCCAGAGTCAGCCACGATCGAGCAAGAGGATTCGAATGACCCACGCGCCAATTCCCGCCAGACCGAAGCCCAACAATGCAAGCACGAGAACGCGGGTGGCGACCGGGTGCACGTAATCCATGATCACGTCTCGCAGCCCGACCCAGGCGTGCGCGATCAAAGCCGCAAAGAAGACCACCGCAGCGATACGCATCGCCGGGCTCGACATCCAGCCATGCCACGCCGCATAGGAACACGGTCGGTCGAACAGGAAATGCAAGAGCAGAAACACGATGAAGAGCAGCATGAAAACCGCCGTCACGCGTTGGACCAGCCACGCGCGCAAGCCGGTGACGGCCTTTCTCATAGCAATGCCCCCGCGGCGAGCAACGCCACGACGAGTCCGGCGACATTCACGATCCAGGCGCTGCGCCGTCCCGCCGGTAGCAGCGAGCCGATATCGATATCGTTCAATAAATGCCGCACGCCCGCCAATAAATGATGCGCCAGCGCCCAGATAAAAACACTTGCCACGACTTTGAAATGCCACTGATCGAACAGGTCGATGACCCTCGTATAAGGCTGCGGGCCTTGCAGCGATAAATCGAGCAGATAGACCGCGAATGGAATGCCGACCGCGAGGAGAATCCCGGTAATGCGATGGGTAATCGACGTCAATGCCCCCACCGGCATTTGAATCTGCGCCAGATTGAAAAACACCGGTCTTTGCGTATTCATCTTCACTCAGCCAGCCGACGCAATACGGATATTCGGTCGCCCGAGCGACGGCGGCTCGCCAACACGTTGCAGACCCGCGATTCGTTCGCGAAGCCCGGGCAGCAACTCGCCTTCGAACCACGGATTGCGCTGAAACCACGGCGTATTGCGCGCCGAGGGATGAGGCAAAGGCAGATATTCAGGCGCGAATTCACGCCACGCCTTCACCGTTTCCGTCAACGATGCCTTGCGCCGGTTGCCCAGAAAGTGGCGCTGCGCATAAAGGCCGATCAAGAGTGTCAATTCGATATGCGGCAACTTCGCCAGCAAGTGATCGAGCCACAAGGTCGCGCATTCCCGGCGCGGCGGCAGGTCGCCACCGTTTCCGCGTCCCGGGTAGCAATAGCCCATCGGAATGATCGCGATTTGCGAATCTTCGTAGAACGCGTCGGCGTCCACACCCATCCATGTTCGCAGCCGTGCGCCGCTCGGGTCGTCCCACGGAATCCCCGATGCGTGAACGCGTGCGCCGGGCGCCTGGCTCACGACCAGGATGCGAGCCGTTTCGCGGGCACGCAACACGGGACGCGGACCGAGCGGCAATTGCTTCTCGCAAGCGCGGCAATCGCGCACGGCCGACAGCAGGCCTTCGAGGGTGGGATATTCCGCTTTCCGCACAACCGTTTTTCGCACAATGCTCCCAGTTCAAAGTCGGCTGTTAAGGGACTCGATTCGCTCAACCGTATCCGATTCCAATCGCATGGTCGCGAATCGGTACTTCCGCATTCTGGACTCCTTGCAGAAATACACCGCGCGGCAGGTAGCAGTCTCTTCATGAACATCGCCTCGATCTTCACGGATGACGCGAATTCAATCGCCTGACGTCGCTAGCCGGCAACATCGTTTTGTGGATACTTGTCGCTCGTGCACTAGCCACGAGGTGCTTTGGCTGCGAGCCTCGGGTCGCGCGTCGCGGAATGGCTCCGATGAGGAATACCACCCTCGAGTTTCGCGAGTCACTGAGTCTTCTGTGGACGCGACGCGTGCGTGATGGCCTGAGCGGTTGGTCGATCGCGGAAATCGCCGAATATTTGAAAATCGTTCCAACAGCAAGTCCTCGACCCGACCGTCGGCATCGTACCCGGCTTGCGTACTGCCCGATCTCGGCGACATAGTTGAGGCGCGGGCCGGAAAACAAGCTGCGATGCTCGCCGCCGTAACATCTCTCCAAGGAATTGTTCGTTGCCGTTTCTACTCCTTTGTGCGGGTCAGCGCTTCGCCAGAATGAACCACGACATCCGGTTCGCCGGGATGGTGGTCATGTTCTTTGATTGAGTACATCGTGTTGGCGGCCGTAGTACCGTGCTTGTGAACACCGGTAACAGTGCCATGACCAATGGCACTGCGATAGTGCCAAGATACGGTGGTGCCAACCGGAATCGTCTTGAACGATGGGGCCTTTTTAATAGGCGGTGTTTTCTTGGTAGGCATAGCGGCTTCCTCGTGGTTGATAAATCATTACCCGGCGATGCGGTCGCCAGTGCCGGCGATGACGCGGTTGAGCCTGGACAGGTTGAGAAATCTTGACCGGCCGCGTTGGAGCAGCAGCTACAACGCTACTGCAACGCCACTTCGTACAGCGTCTGTTTGGGCGGATTCGGTCGGCCACAGCGTCGCGACACCTGCTCGTGCGACAGAATGATCATGGCGAAGTTTCCGTGAGCGCCACGTTGGTGTGGAGAATGCGGTCGTGGCCGTCGTATTGCGCGCGATAGACCGAGTCGCTGCTCGACGAAACGCTCGGCGAAACCTTTCCGGCTAACGATCCGATCGCCATCACTCCCCGTCAGCGCGATGTATGTTTGGATGCGTCGAGAACTTGTATCTATCGACGCGTCGAGTTTGCGCGCGACGCTACCCACTCAAAGTAGCCAGGTAAGCGATCGTGATTGGCGCGGTACTCGCTCGTGGAGATCGACCTGCTTCGACGCTGTTGACACGAGGATCGACTTGGCGCGCGCCATCTCGTCTGTCGCACCACGCGCCACTAATAGAAAATTGTCGGCCTTAACGGCCGTCTCGTACTTGATGCCGCTATTGTTGGGATGCCGATGCTGGCAAGTGCAGCACCCAGCGGGCTTAACCCGCCAACCTCGATGGCACCTTCCATAGCAGAAACTACCGATGCTGCAAGATAGCCCAGTACGATGACGGTTCCAAACGCCGGGATGCTCACGAACAACTCACCAAAAAAGAGACCCCAGAGCCCACCCCAGAAGACGCCGTACTTGCCCCAGAACTTCATACGGTCGCCTGCGTAGCAGAACCTAACGATCTTTTCATCGGTGCGGTAACCCTTGCCAACAACGCTGAAGTGGCGCAGGTCAAAGCCGTCATCGATAAGTTTTCCCACCGCAGCGTCGGCTGCGAGGTGATCGTCGAAGACCGCGATCACGCTATCGATTTGCAGCGTCATTTTCATCTCATAAATCCAAGTCGCTTGAGCTCTACTTTGCTCAACCTCTCGTATCCAAATCCCTACCGCGTTCACCGATAAGTTCGCGCGCGTCACTTTGCGTTTCGTGCGTGCCCGCCATAGATGCGTTCCTGCGTGAAAGACAATCGACAATCGCCGGCGCGGTCACCCGCAGGAAACGATTCATCAAGCGCCTCATCAACGCCGACAAGGTTCCTCTGCTGGCAACACGAGCCTCCTGACTGCACGTCGGAACTTGGAACACGCGCGCTCGAAGTGGTTCTGACCGAATTGTTGGTTGGGATCGCCGCGACGGCTGATCGGTGGTGGGACGGCTGCCAGTGCTCCTTCGCGAGAACTACTCTTCAGAACAACTCGGCTGGAAGCGGATACGTGACTCGCGTCCCATCGACTCTTGCGAACGCGGTAAGCACGTGCGGTTTGCGCCCTTTCGGTCCGATGATGTCCTCGACGCGAACACCCCTCACGAGCAACGCATCGCCGATCATCGAGCGATGGCAGCGCCAGGGCACGGCTTCGGCGCACATCAATACGCATCTTTCGACGCTCGCCAGTTCCGCAACCGATTGCACGCTCTGGGCGAATTCCAGCGTTTGCATGTAATCGGCATATTCTCGAAACGAGAGGTTATGCCAACCGGTATTCGGCGAATCGGCGCACGCATGCCGCAAGCCACCAAGGCTCGGCATGTGCGTGTATGCGATTTGAAACGCGTCCAGCGACACGGGCAGGTCGTCGCGATTGAACTGTGGATTGTGGTGCGAGCGCGGCACGGTCCGCACGTCGAGGACATGCGCGATCTGATTGCTCAACAGCAGATCGATGAAGGTTTCGATCGGCCGATTCGAATGACCGATCGTGCAGATCAGCGGATTTTCCAAGGCGATCTTGCAAAGCAGCTACGCACAATGCAACAGGCTGATGAGGACTGAGAAACCCCCTACGATCTTTCCGGACGCCTTCTTCAAATTTTGAAAGATATTCGGCATTGTCACGATATGAGATTTGATAAACGCGCAAGGTTGGCTGCATTCGCGGACAATGCCACCATCAATGAGTGCGTCAATCACGGGCGCTGCCGTACCGTCAAAGACGCGCCGTCATACCCGTAGCGCGCCATTCCTAGTCGTTGCAGCCTCCATTCAATCGGGGGATCCATGCGAGCCGTGATGCCGCAGGGGCGTTGTACGCTCGCCCTTGCGATTTTACTGCTCATGGGCGCCGCTATGCAGCGATGACGGCGACCGGTCTTAATCGGATACTTTCTTCAGCGCTGTGCCTTTATGCATTGCGATGTGGTCGCTCTTATCGCTTTTAATTTCATACTGTGGCTCATCCGTTGTCGCGTGATGCGTATATCCCTTGTAATCAACGTTTTTTGTGTGCACTTTAATAATCTTGCCGCTGACATGTCCGGCCTCTGAGTTCCAGGTCACGTGGTCGCCGACTTTGAATGGATGCGTCATGGTGGTTCACCTCCAGTTGCGGTCTTCTTACAAATCTCTGCGACGCAGCGTGCCGCACCGACACCGCGCGGTACGTCTACCGCGATCATTCGCGGTCCTTGCCAATCCTGCTGGTCGGCCAACAACTTGGGTTAGGTCGAAATGACATCCGCACTTCGGACTGAGACCGAAGACATGCGAAGATCGATGCGTACAGAACTACGCGCGTGACGCCGCCGTTATTCGCGCCCTTCGACCCCAACGCCATATACGTGCACCATTTGGCCGCCGAGCCAGCCTGACACGGCAATCATGCATACCCCGATGACCGAAAGAACGATGGGAACCTTCATGTCTTCCTGGTTGCTGAGGCGCAGCCAAATGTTCACCGCATACAGTACGACGACCGCGAGATTGATCCCCATGTGGGTCAGCGCCGCGGGCCGTCGCGACGGTCGATCGACGATGCGGTCATGACCGAGCGGATTCGCGTCGTCCACACGCAGTCGCACGCGACGTACGGCATGCCGCGGGTGCGCGCCGAGCTGATCGATCAAGGCACGACGATCAGCCGCAAACGCGTCGCCGGTTGATGCGTTGCGCGCGGATTCAGGGTGTGAGTCGGCGCCGTGGCTATGTCGTCACGACGCCCCGTGACCAACGTCGTGGTTTCGCCGTTCGTGTTGCAAGGCTCGACGCCGGTCGCGACGATCGGCGACGTGGTCATGGGCCTCGCGCTGATCGGCCTCAGCCTGCCGCGCGGAAAGCGTAGCGACGAACACTACGGCGGCTGGGACCGCTGATCGTTTGAGCACGGTCTGATCAACGTGCGATGCCGACCACGTAAACCACCGCCACGAGCGTAGCGATCAAGACGATCACCCACAGCAACGGATTGAAGCGCGTGCGCCCGACACTTGACGGGTGGCCAAGCGGCGTGTGGGCATTCGGATTGGTGCCGTCGCCGACCACGTAGGTCGTCTTCTCGACGGCGTCGGCGTCGCCGAGCACGCTCTCGGCATCCGCGTTCGGCTTGCGCGGCGGCTCGTCGATCGACGCGGCCGTCGCCTTGCGCCCGGGCCGGCCGGCGCCGCCTTCGATGCCGCGCCCGCTCAGCATCGCCCGGGTGTAGTCGCGGTCCATCTGCACGATGGTGTTGATGCTGATCCCTTTCGGGCATGCCGCCTGGCACTCGCCATACCAAGCGCAATTGCCAAAGCCCTCGAAGTCCATCTGCTCGACCATCCGCACGGCTCGGCGGTCGCGCTCTGGCTGTCCTTGCGGCAGCATCCCGAGGTGAGTGATCTTGGCTGCAATGAAGAGCGACGCCGATGCGTTCGGGCAAGCAGCGACGCAGGCACCGCAGCCGATGCAGGCCGCGGCATCCATCGCGTAATCGACGGCCACCTTGCCGATCAGCACATCGTTTGCGTCGGGCGCGCCGCCGGCATGCACATCGACATAGCCGCCCGCCTGGATGATCCGATCGAATGCGCTGCGGTCGACCACCAAGTCTTTGATCAGCGGGAAAGCGCGTGCGCGCCACGGCTCGATCAGAATGCGGTCCCCGTCATGAAATGTGCGCATATAGAGCTGGCATGCCGCAGTGGCCTTTTGCGGGCCGTGCGGCACGCCGTCGATCATCATTCCGCAGGCGCCGCAAATGCCTTCGCGGCAATCGTGGTCGAAAGCGATCGGGCGCTTGCCGTCAAAGACGATCTGCTCATTGACGACGTCCAGCATTTCGAGGAACGACATGTCAGGCGACACGTCGTGGGCCAGGTATTCCTCGAATCGTCCTTTAGCCTGCGGAGATGCTTGACGCCAGACATTCAACGTGAGCTTCATTACTTGTAGCTCCGCTGCGAGAGATGGATGTTCTCGAAGGCCAGCGGCTCCTTGTCGAGCAGCGGCTGAGCGCCCGGACCGGCGTAGCGCCACGCGGCCACGTAAGAAAAATCTACGTCGTCGCGCAGCGCCTCGCCATCGGCGGTCTGGCTCTCCTCGCGGAAGTGCCCGCCAGCCGATTCGGTCCGGTGCAGCGCATCGATGCACATCAATTCGGCGAGCTCGAGAAAGTCGGCGACTCTTCCCGCCTTCTCGAGCGCTTGGTTCAGTTCCAGGTCGAAGCCGGGCACGTTGACGTTGCGCCAGAACTCTTCACGTAGTTCGGGGATGCGGCCGAGCGCGACACGCAGACCCGCATCGTTGCGGGTCATGCCGCAGCAATCCCACATCAGCGCGCCGAGCTCGCGGTGGACCCCGTCGATCGTCCGCTTGCCGCGAGTGTCGAGCAGCCGCTGCGTGCGCTCGGCGATCTCGCGCTCGGCCGCCTTGAACTCTGGCATACCGGTGTCGACCGGACGCAAGCCAGCTTGTGCCAGGTAGTCACCCAGGGTGTACGGAATCACGAAGTAACCATCGGCCAGCGCCTGCATCAGCGCGCTTGCTCCGAGCCGGTTGGCACCGTGATCGGAGAAGTTCGCTTCGCCAAGCGCATACAACCCCGGCACTGTGGTCATCAGGTTGTAGTCGACCCACAGGCCGCCCATCGTGTAGTGCGCCGCCGGATAGATACGCATCGGCAGCTCGTACGGGTTTTCGGCAGTGATGCGCTGATACATCTCGAACAGGTTGCCGTAGCGCTCGGCGATAACGTTGCGACCGAGGCGCTGGGCCGCGTCGGCGAAATCGAGATAGACGCCCAAGCCCGTCTCGCCAACGCCGCGGCCTTCGTCGCAGACTTCCTTCGCCGCACGCGAGGCGACGTCGCGCGGGCAGAGGTTGCCGAAGCTCGGGTACTTGCGTTCGAGGAAGTAGTCGCGCTCGCTTTCGGGGATGGCGTTCGCAGGGCGCTTGTCGCCGCGACCCTTAGGCACCCACACGCGGCCGTCGTTGCGCAGCGATTCGCTCATCAATGTGAGCTTGGACTGGTAATTTCCGCTGACGGGAATGCAGGTCGGATGGATCTGCGTGAAACACGGGTTGGCGAACGCGGCACCACGCTTGTACGC
>JBDTMS010000155.1:0-7819 GCA_039934195.1 Betaproteobacteria bacterium | reverse complement strand
CTGCGGCTGCGCCAGGTCAGGGCGAGCGCCAATACGATGCTGACCAGGAAGGTCGGGATGATCTGCCACTTCAATCCCATCACCATAATCACCGGAAAGATCGGCACGATGTAGGTGTAGTACGGCGTGCGTTTACGTGCCGGCGGAGCGCCGGCTACATCGACACTGGCGGCTTTGCGCAGGCCCAGCGAACGCAGATTCAGGTAGATCATCACCCACGCACACAACAGATATACCGCCAGCGCGATCATCCAGTAACTGAGCCACGGCGCTTCGTACTTGATCCCGGGAAACAACTTTTCGAATGTTCCGAACTGCACCAGATTCACGAAGCCGCCGGCGCCGACACCCATGGTGAATGCGGGCGCTGCCACGCGCGCGGGAATGCCCTGGCTCAACATGATCGGCAACGCAATCACGCCGATCGCGATCGCCGCGCCGACGCCGTACATCGAAGTGAACAGTAGCGCGGTCACCAGATTGATTACGATCGCGGTGACCAGTGGCCGGTCTCCGGTGAGCTCGACAGCGGAGCGGATGACGCTTTCCGCGATGCCGGTTTGAATCAGGATCTGCGCAAACCACGCACCGAACACGATGATGATCACCGCGCTGGCGTACTGCACGGCGCCGCCCTGCAGAACCTTGGCCTGAATATCCTGCACACCGATACCCGCGATGATCGCCCATACGATCGCGAGCAGCAGCAGCATGATGATGGGACTCTGGCCGCGCACGATGAGTGCAACGACGACGAGAAATACGAGCAGCAATGCGATGCCGGTTACCATGGCGTGACCTCCCCCTTTGTCCGGCGTGCTACGCCGCCGGGTGATTTATTTTGGTGCTCTATTATTTTGGTGATTTATATTTTCGGGTGCTTGCAGTTTGCACGACCAGCGCTCCGGTGACGATCGGAGCCGGCACCGTTTATGGCGTGCACGATGGGCTGCAGCGGATATTGCCGTCGGACGACGGTACGCGTGCTCGGCGAGACAACGCTCGATGAGTGTGCCGGCGACATCGCAAACGCAACGATCACGATGTGCGGGCGACGCCTCGATTGTCCGCACGGTGGCGTCTGCTTGCGACGGCGGTGTCGTTGCGATCCGCGGCGAGCTACAGCTTGTTGCGCTTGTCCGTGCCGCGGTAGAGCACTTGATTGGACTCGTCCGTCACGCGTTTGTGGAACGCCACCGCATCCGGATCCATGTCGGCTTTCGGCACGATTTCCGGATCGAAGTGATGGAAGGTATCGACGCCGCGAACCAGGGTCGCACAATCGCGCGGGCCGACCGTCTGCTTCACGTACGTGGGAATGTAGCGCACCGCGTAACCGATGCGTCGGTAATCTGCTGCGTTCGGCTCGGAGCCGTGCACCAGTCGCACGTGATGAAGCGAAAATTCGCCCGGCTGCAGCTCGATGTCCACCGCCTCGTCGGTGTTTACTTCCACCGCCACTTCCTGCCCGCGGGTCAGCAGATTGTTTTCTGCGAACGTGTCCTGATGCGGCAGTTGATCTTTCGAATGCGAGCCGGGAATGACGCGCATTGCGCCGTTCTCGACCTCGCTCACCGACAGTGCAATCCAGGCGGTGACCACATCGGGATGGCTGAGCCCCCAGTAGGTCGAATCCTGATGCCAGGATACGAAGCTCGGATCGTGCGCATCCTTGATGAAAAAGCTGCTGCTCCACGCCAGCAAATTCGGACCGAGGATGTCCTCGATCGCATCTAGTACTTTGGGAAGTCTGATCAGCTCGTTCGCCCAGGTGAACAGCAGATGGGGCTTGGCACGCAGCGAGCCGCGCAATGCCCCGCCGACCGCTGCCTCTGAGGCCTCCAGGCGTTTTCGATAAGCCAGGGCCTGCTCAGTGGACAGCGCACGCAAAGGAAAGTGGTAACCGTTTCTGGCAAACGCATCGATCTGCGCGGGCCTGAGAACCTTAGTTTTGCGATCTTCGGTCTGATTGGTTTGCGTGGCGGGCTGTGTCATGGCAGAAGTCCTGATCCGTCAGATGGAACTGTAACGATAGGGCGGGACGCATCCGACGTCGTCCCGCCCCCGTGTTCACCTACTTACTATTACGGCGTTCACCGCTACTCTTAAGGTAGCTGATACCCCTTCTTCCCGGTCTTGATGCGATACAAGCTGTGGCCTGACGTAACGTAGAGAATATTCGAGTCCGCACCGCGCCCGAAGCCGACGTTGGTGGGCAGCTCTTTGCCGGTCGAAATGTACGCCAGCTCTTTGCCCTGCGGCGTCATCGCGATAATGCCAGGACGATGTTCGCAACGGGAGGCGAGCCAAATGTTGCCTTCGCTATCCGCCGTCATGCCGTCCGGACCGCTGCAAGGCTTGTCGCCCGCGGTGTAATCGATAATAACCCGGCGATTGCTGACCGACCCGTCCGCACCGAGGTCATACGCCTGCAGCTGATGATGGCCCTGCAGCGTTTTTTCGCCTTCCTTCAGGTTCTGAAATTCGAACCAGCCATTATCATTGCCGATCACGAACAATGTTTTCTGATCCGGGGAGACGAGCACGCCGTTGCATTTGCCGCAATCGGTAACTACGCGCGTGACTTTGCCGTCGGTATCCAGACGGTAGACCGCGTAGCCGTCCTGGAAGATCGGTTCGTGGCCGAGATAGCGCGGATCGGAGAAATAGATGCGGCCTTTCTCATCGATCGCGATGTCGTTCAGCGCGTTGTAAGGCTTGCCGTCATACAGGCCGGACAAGATGTACGACTTGTTGGTCTTCATGTCGGTCTTGATCAGCATGCGGCCGCCGTAGTCGGCGCCGAGCGCCGCCAGCATATTGCCGTCGCGATCGAACTTGAGGCCGTTCGACATACCGCTCGGGCTGCGGAAAACGGTGAACTCGTTGCTCTTCGGGTTGTACTTCCAGATGTTGCCGGCCTGCAGAAACTTGCCGCTCGGATCTTTGCAGAACTTCGTGAACGTGATGTCGCTGAAGTAGATCATGCCATCGTGACCGGCTGCGACGCCCTCGGTCAACATGCAGCCGCCATCGAACAGACGTTCGAGTTTGGATCCTTGCGGAACATAGGCCGCATCGCCGGTCGGCGCCGGAAAACCTGCGTCGGGTGCGGCAAATGCGCTCGTGCCGACCGCCATGCCGATTGCGGCGACGGCGTATTTCAGTGTGGACGAAATGCTCATCATGCTTCTCTCCTCCTGGTTATATACAACTTGTACCTACTGTACGACTTTGCACGAATTCCCAGCCGACCAACACCGGCCGGCCACTGCGATGGTAGCCTGCCCGGTCGAGTCGCGCCGCCGCCCGCCCTTGCGCGCGTGCGGCTTGCAAATCTACCTTGAATCAAACAAGAATACAGCGCCGCCGTTTACTTTATAAGTAAAATCGGCTTTCAAATATAAAAACCCCCTGCTGTCTTGTCAATGAAATGCCGCCCTCCACGAGCAAACAAAAACGGAAATCACGGATCGTCTATGCTGCGCCCGCGTTGGAAAAAGGGCTCGATATTCTAGAAATGCTCGCTGCAGAGCCGCATGGATTGAGTCTGCAAGAAATCGCGCGTCGGCTTAATCGTTCGCCGAGCGAGCTTTTTCGCATGCTCGATGTTCTGGTGCGCCGCGGCTTTCTCGCGCGGCCCGGGGATGCAAGCTATGCGCTGACTCTGCGTTTGTTCGAGCTCGCGCAGCGGCATCCTCCGGTCGAACGGCTGCTCGACGCCGCGATTCCGCACATGCATGCGCTCGCGCAGACCACGGGTCAGTCGAATCACTTGTCGGTGCATCACGATGCGCGGCTGGTGGTGTTGGCCCGTGCCGAGCCGCCCGAACCGATGAGCGCGCTAGTGCGGCAAGGCGCGCATTTCGCATTTCAAGACGATCGCGTCTCCGCACGGACGATCACCGCATTCGCGAGAGACGAGCGGTTCGGGTTGTATCTCGATGAGCTGCTCGGGACGCGTGTGAAGTCCGCTGCGCACCGCCGGCAGCTGAAGGCGCGCCTCCTTGCGATCAGTAAACGCGGCTACGACGAGGGCCCAAGCGACACGCTGGGGGGCGTCGTCGACATCTGCTTTCCGATCTTCGACCACTTCGGCGTGGCGGCGGCGCTGAACATCGTCTATCTGAAACAGCGTGACGCGCGAGTCAGCATACCTGTCGCGCGGCGCGCACTGGCGGACATCGCCGCTGTGATATCCAAATCGCTCGGCTGGCTGCCGCAGCGCTGAAATCGCTATCTTAGTCTGCCGATCGCAAAAGCAAAACCAGCATGGATCGATGGCGAAGACCGGCTTCGCCGTCGTAACGAGAACGGCGCAACGCACGTTGCGCCGTTCTCTCATCTACCGCGCAATGGATCGATCCACGCGAATCACCTAACAGCGCTCACGGCAAGATGCCAATTGCGCGTCCCGGCCCACCATGATTGCCCTCGAACTTCGGTGCGAGAAACACGAAGAACGCACCGGTCGGCGGCAAGGTGCCGAGGTTGGTCAGAAACTCGATCCAGGGCACTTCCCGAGATGCAGCCGCCCAGTGTGTCACCACGGCTTCTTCGCCAACCACCGAGCCCATGCTAGAACCGTCCGTGCCCATGCACTTCACGCCCTTGTCGATAATGTAATTCACCGTCTCGGGCAGCGGCGCGGGCCAGCCTTCAGCGTGCCCATTCAGCGGTGCCGCGGTCGCCGGATCTTCGACGCCCCGCACCAGCGGCCGGTAATGCGCATCGGTATGGCCGCTTCTGAACAAAACAATTTCACCGGCCTTGATCGGCCCGTAGATCTTTTCGTGCATCTGCACGTCTTCGACCCGAATGGTGGGCGATGCCGGCCAGCTCTTCGCGTCAGTGGTGCCAACGCGATGCGACACGTCGACTACGCGCGCCGGTCCCATACAGTAATACGCCGGGACTTTGTCGGAAGTCATGTCGGTTGTTTTGATCTTGCCGAACTTCGCCTCATAGCGCTTCTGCACGCCTTTGGTCCAGTCGTTGTAAGTATTGAAGTCGAATCCGGGCGCGGGTCCGAAATGCGCGGGCGGATCCATATGCGTGCCGGTGTGCGCGTCCATCAGATGATTCTCGACGCGATACGGTCCCATCCAGCCGGTGTAGGTGTTGGTATGAATGACGCGATATGGATAGACGTACTCGGCGACACCCGCACCCGGCCACCACGCCGGCATGTCTTCTGCCAACTCGACCGACAGGTCGACGACGCGCTGCGCACGCACTGCCTTCATCAACTCGCCGGCGAGCTTCAAGTCGGTAATCGCAACCGAACGCGATTCCGACGTCGGCGCCCCGCGATGTTTCGGCGGCAGCGTGATGTATAGCGAACCGTTGGGCACCTTGTCCAGATTCATCAACGCTTCGGTGTGCACGGCACCGTACTTGAAATGGCCTAGGTGGCCTTCGATAGCGAGCGGATTTTGAAACATCGAGGCTGGGCCCGAGCCCTTGTATCGCGGCGGACCGAACGGGCCCATGCTCGGACTGTCGATCCCCATCAGCTTCACGCCCTTCGATCCGACATAGTCGCCCGCATCGAAATCCGGACCCGGCCAAGCCGGCGCAGAGCCGTCGAACGCGGCCACTACCAGTCGCTTGCCTGCCGGCATAGGCTTGTCGTATTTATCGTCGTATCCATCCCAATACAACACGGCATCGCCGGCACGCAGCGGCCGGTACGCGGCCTCCGATTTCTGCACCATCTCCTTGGTAATAATCGGGCTCTGACCGTTCGGCGCTTGATCGAGAATACTGCGCGCGTCGATCTTGACCACTTCGCCCAGCCATTGCCAGATCGGCACTTTGTCGCACGTCATGAAGCCCCAGTAGCCGGCGTTGGGCAATCCGCTATCCGCCGGCGGCACCATGTGCGGCGGGCAATCGACCTGATTGCCGGTGTTCTCGTCGATGATCAACAGATCCGATGCCCACGGTCCGGCCGGTCCCCAGCGGTGATACGGCACCATGATCGGCGGCTCGTGCCCGCCGGGCCACCACTGCACGCGATCGGTGTAGACGGTAGGTGTTAGATCGACGACGGTTTGCGCCGTCACCGGCCAGTATTTGCCGTCTGCCACTGCGGCAAGCGGCGCCGCGAATGCGCACGCAACTGCGATGGCAAGCGAAACGGTCTTGAACGATTTCATCGCGACATCTCCTCAGAATCGGTGTCGTCAGGGCGAGCCTGCAGCACTCGTCGTTGCAACTTATCAACGCCCTTGCAGTTCCGATCGGTCGACCACAGCGTCGCCCAAAAAAACGGCTCGCGTTCAATGGAACGCGAGCCGTTTTGCATCTACGGGCGCATCAGATCCGGGCGCATTTGCAGTGCAGTAGGTTACCGATCGCTCCGCTACTCCCGACGCTCAGATGGTTTTGGCACCGACCGCGTTTACGTATAGCGAATACATCGATGTGCTGCCCGCCATGAACAACCGGTTGCGCTTGTGCCCGCCGAACACGAAGTTGGAAACGATTTCCGGCGTGTGGATCATGCCGATTGCGTCGCCGTTCGGCGCGTGGATGCGGATGCCGTTGGTATCCGGACCGCCCCACCCCCATGCGCACCAGAGATTGCCGTCCGTGTCGCAGCGAATGCCGTCGGTGAATCCAGGACGGAAATCGGCGAACACTTTGCCGTTGGACAACTTGCCGCCGTTTACATCGAACACACGAACGTGCGCGGGGTACTGCGGGCCGTCGGTTGCGCCGGTGTCGACGATGTAGAGCTTCTTCTCATCAGGAGAGAAGCACAGCCCGTTCGGACGTTTGAAATCGTCCACCACGACTTCGGCCTTGCCGGTGTTCGGATCGATGCGATAGACGTTGGTCGGCAGCTCGAACGAATCGAGATGACCTTCATACGGTCCGAGAATGCCGTAGCCGGGATCGGTGAACCAGATTGCGCCATCCGAGCTGACCGCGGCGTCGTTCGGCCCGTTGAGTTTTTTGCCGTTGAAGCTGTCCATCAGCACGGTCCAATTGCCGTCATGTTCCAAGCGCCGCATGCGTCGCGAGTCGTGCTCGCACGCGATCAACCGGCCCTGACGATCGCGGATGTGGCCGTTCGCGTAGAACGATTCGTGTTGAAATGTGCTGACCTGATTGTCGTCTTCGTTCCAGCGCATCACGCGGTGGTTGGGAATGTCGCTGCACAAAAAGCACTTCCAGTCGCCCATGTAGACCGGGCCTTCGAGCCATAGCGCGCCGGTCCACAGGCGCTCGAGCTTGGCGTTGCCCTGGCGTCCCTTGAATCGCTTGTCGAGCACTTCGACAGCCGGCTCAGGATAGGACACCGGCGAGTTGCCGCTCCAATCGCGATCGCGCCCCCATTTGTCCGCGGCAAATGCGCTGGTGGTTGCAACCGCCGTTGTCGCAGCCGCAGCAGTGAGAAATGAACGTCGGGATAACTGCATGAAAATCTCCTCTCCAGAATATAGTTGTATCGCGCGCGATGGCGAACGCACTCGCTTGCACGAGCTCGCGCTGTGCTCGACGCCGTGCGCACTTGGCCGCCGTCATCGATCTCGGCTGCGCGGCACAGTATTGCGCCGGTTCATTTCGCAACAATTTCAGGGAATGCGGGCGAATTACAGACTGCAACTCACCGGATGTGAGACAGCGCACCGCGCTCGATTGCGAAGGCGCGACGGCGCAACGGGCGCGTTAGCGCATTTCGGACACCGCCGGCTGGCTCAAACCCGGCTGACTCAGGGCCTGCGCGATCGCATCGGACAGTCGGCGCAAATCGAGCGGCTTGGTCAGCAGCTGATCGACACCAGCCGCCAGTGCTTCGTCGTGCAGC
>JBDTMS010000154.1:0-7819 GCA_039934195.1 Betaproteobacteria bacterium | reverse complement strand
AGCGATTTGCCAGCGCCGGTCGGCATGATTGCGAGCGTGTCGCGCCCGGAAAGTACGTTCGCGATGACTTCGGTTTGACCCGGTCGCAATCGCTTTATGCCGAACGTCTTGCGCATCAGCTTGTTCAGCGCGTCCGACGTGCGTGGACGCGGCTGCTTGGGCGTCGCGCGAGGCGGCTTGGATGCGACGCGAGAAGGACGGCTAGCCATGGCAATACTCCTGCACACTGGAAACACGGCAAACACAAGGCTGCAGTTTATGTGGGTGTCCAAAAAGAATGTGTAGGCGACTCTCTGATTTCTGTGTCGGCGTATCGCGTGTCTGGGTGATTTGGCCAATCGCCCAACCTTTTCCCGCGGCAGTTGTCCGACACGTAAGTTCTTCAACGCGCCGAACAGAACTCACCAAACCCACGGAGACACACATGAAATCCACTGCATTCGGTAATCCATTTTTCATCTGGACTGAGCTCGCGATGCGCAGCACGGAAATGATGCTTGCTTCTGCACAGGTAATCGGCCACCGCGTACAGCTGATGGCGGCAGCGGGACATAACCCCAGTGTCAGCGATCAGCGCGAAATGAGTTTGATGGTGAACGAGAAGACGGCAGCGGTCGCTGAATCGGCGATGGCGGTGGCGAGCGGGATGGCGAGGATGAATTTCCAGTTCGCCGTGCAAGCGTTCACGCAGATGACCAGAGTCTGGACAGGAATGTTTGCGATGGGGATGAGTCGCGGCCCGACGCAATCTCTGCAAACGCAAACCAGGTTGCTTACGAATCATCTGGCGCGCTCTGTGGCTGCGTCGTCGCGCCTTTCTGAGTCAACCGCCGAGTTAGCGCATAAGGCGCTGAAACCGATTCATCGACGTGCTACCGCGAATGCGAAGCGGCTTGGGAAGAAACGCTGAGCCCGACTACTAGCGACTACCGATACGTAACGATGTAGCGGAACGCCAGCTTGAGCGGCGCGCTTTAATGTCGCTTCATCCAAGCTCCTCCGGACTCTTTTCAATTGCTTGCCGCAGGAGACGCAGATGAAGAGCCTTGTTCTTCGGCTGCGCGGTTGTGAAAATCAGGCAGGTACTGGGCCGCGGTGACCGCGACGATATCGAAGACCTGGCGCTCGGCCTCCTCGATGCGCGTCGTCGCTTTACCCTCATAGGGGTAAACCCGCTCGTCCTTCCACTCCTGCACCACGCTCGGCGCTTCTTGCGCCGCGCGGCTTCGAAAATAATCCTAATGGCCTCCTGGGCCTCGTCGGCAACGACGACGACCAGCGGATTCATCTCCGCAAGTTCGAGCGTTCCTTCGTTTTGCAGTTTCGAAATGTATCCTGATTTTAAATAAGCCGAGAACTGGAACGCGCCAATGTGAAGGCGCCGTTCAACCTCCGTCAGCGGGAAGCCCTTTTCATTGCACAGGTACAGCGCGCGGTTCGTCGCCGACCGCCATTCAATAATGTCCCGCCTCGCGGATACGGCTTGCCTTCATCGACCACATCGCTGAGGTTAACGCTTCCCTGCGAGGCGATCAGCCTGGAGGGATCGATGCGGGTTCCTTCAATGCTGATCGACACGTTCTTATAATCCGAGAGGTAGAGCGCGAATATTTCCGGAAACGCCTGGACTTCTAAACACTCCGCGGCCTTCTCGTACTTCATCCCCGCGCCGTTGTCGCGCACTCGCGAGCGCCTTGAAGTAGATTAGGAGCCCAGCCTCAGGCCAGGCTCGGCCCCGACGATCGCGCGTGCTGCTACAAATCGCGAAGGGCACGAGCGGACGCAACCTATTCCAATCGACGCCAACCATGCTGCTCGGCATCCCCATCGATTTCATCCTGTTCGGCCTCACGCTTGCCTGCGTAGCGCTGTTGCATCACCACACGCTGCGGGTCGCGCTGATCGGACTCGGTACGATCGTGGCGTACAAGCTCGTGTTCACGGGATTCAAGAGCGGCCCCGGACTGGGCGGGCTCGTCCGTCATCTGGAGCACGAGTGGGTGACGCTCACCAATCTGCTGCTTCTGCTGGTCGGATTCGCGCTGTTGTCGCGGCATTTCGAGAAGAGCCGCGTCCCGCTCATGCTGCCGCGACTCCTGCCGACAGGCTGGAGAGGCGGATTTGCGCTGCTCGCGATGATCTTCGTCCTGTCGTCCTTTCTCGATAACATCGCAGCTGCATTGATCGGCGGGGCAGTCGCGCACCAGGTGTTTCGCGCCAGGGTGCATATCGGCTACCTCGTGGCGATCGTCGCGGCATCGAACGCCGGCGGGGCGGGGAGTGTCATCGGCGACACCACGACCACGATGATGTGGATTCACGGCGTATCGCCGCTCAGCGTGCTCGAAGCCTTCATAGCGGCGAGCGTCGCGTTGATCGTGTTCGGCATACCGGCGGCCATTCAGCAGCAGAAGCATTCGCCGATGCTCGAGCATGTCCACCAGCACACGCACATCGATTGGATACGCGTCGGCATCGTCGGCCTGATCCTGTGCGCCGCGCTGATCACGAATCTCTCCGTGAATATGCATTTCCCGCAAAGCGCCGATGGCTTTCCATTCATCGGCGCGGCGGTCTGGTGCGCCATTCTGGTCTCGATTCCCGCGCGACGTCCGGACTGGGAACTGGTGCCCGAGGCCTTCAAGGGCTCGATCTTTCTGTTGTCGCTGGTGACGGCCGCGTCGTTGATGCCGGTCGAATCGTTGCCCGACGCGTCCTGGGTCGTCGCGCTCGCCCTCGGCGCCGTCTCATCCGTATTCGACAACATTCCGCTCACGGCGCTCGCGCTCAAGCAAGGCGGTTACGACTGGGGCTATCTGGCGTATGCAGTGGGTTTCGGCGGCTCGATACTGTGGTTCGGCTCGTCGGCCGGCGTCGCGCTGTCGAATCTCTATCCGGAAGCCAAATCCGCGCTCGCGTGGCTGCGCGCGGGCTGGCACGTGGCGCTGGCGTACTTCATCGGATTCGCGGTGATGCTCGCGGTCCATCCGTGGAAAACCGATCCTCCGTTGAGGCGGGCGGATGCGATGCACACGCGGCCAATCGAGTCGGATTCCCGCGGCGCGGCAGTCATGCTCAAGGCACGGTCGGGTGAAGCCATCTGGGCAGCATCATCGCCACGTCCGGAACGAACAGAATGACCAGCAGGCCGACGATCTGCAGCGCGATGAACGGCAGCAGCGAGACGAAGATGTGGTTCAAGCTGATCTGCGGCGGCGCGACCGACTTGAGATAGAACGCCGCCTGTCCGAACGGCGGCGACAGGTAACCGACCTGCATCGTGACGTTGAACAGCACGCCGAACCAGATCAGGTCGTAGCCGAGCGTGGTCACGGTCGGCGCGAAGATCGGCATGGTCAACAGCATGATCGAGAACCAGTCCATGAACATGCCGAGCAGCACGAAGATCGCCATCATCACAAGGATCACGCCGATCGGCGGCAGCGGCAGCGCGATCATCAGGCCCTTGATGTAGGTGATGCCGCCGAGGAGGTTGTAGACGCCGACCATCGCGTTCGCACCGACCGACAGCCAGATCAGCAGCCCGCACGTGGACATCGTGATGTAGAGCGAGTCGCGGATCATCTTGAAGGTGAGGGTGCGCCGAATCGCCGCGGCGATGATGACTCCGGCGACGCCCATCGCCGCTGCTTCGCTCACCGACGTGATACCGGTGTAGATGCTGCCGAGCACCGAGAAGATGATGAGCAGAGGGAGAATGACTTTCCTCAGCGCGAAGACCTTCGCTTTGAACGGAATGTTGCGCAGCTCCGCCGGCGCGGGCGGCCCGAGCTTCGGATTGATGCCGCACCGGACTAGGACATAGACGATGTAGATCACGGCCAGCATCACCCCCGGGATCGTCGATGCGACGAACAAGTCGCCGATCGACGTGGAGGTGGTCAGGCCATAGAACACCAGCACGAGGCTCGGTGGAATCATCGTGCCAAGGGAGCCGCCGGCACATACCACGCCGATCGCGAGCTTCGAGTCGTAGTTGAGCCGCAGCATCTGCGGTAGGGCCACCAGCCCGAGCAAGATGACTTCGCCACCGATGATGCCGGTCATCGCCGCCATGACCGAGCCGGCGATCAGGGTCATGACGCCGACGCCACCGGGCAGCCGGCCCGCCCAGATCTTGAGTGCATCGTAAAGATCGTGCGCCACCCCAGACTTGTCGAGAATAGCCGCCATCATCAAGAACATCGGCACCGACAGCAGCACATACGAATTGACGAAGCCGTAGGTCCGGAAGGTGACGATCGCGAGGCTGTCGAGATCCGCGAACACGGCACAGAACACGACCGCGATCAATCCGGTCGCGAAGGCGATCGGCATACCGAGAATCAGGATCAGCAGCACAAACGCTGCCAGCATCAACAGCGAGATGTACTCGATGCCCATGGCTTCAGCCCGCCGTGCGCAGCGACTTTACGTCGCTGCGAATATTGGACAGCATCTGCACGATCATCAGTGCAGCGCCGATCACCATCGACACTTTGACCACGACCGGCGTCGGCTGCGCCCAGGCGGAGCCGCCGACTTCCCAGTCGGTAACCGAGATCTTCGCCATGTCGAACGAGAACCAGGCGAACGCCGCGAGATAGACAAGGGTCAATAGCCCGGTGACGATGTCGCAGCGCAGCTGCGCCTTGCGCGAGAAGCGGGCGTAGACCGCTGTGATGCGGATGTGCTCGCGGCGCATGAGCGCATACGATCCGCCGACCAGGAACGCCACCGCGATCGCCGTCGTGACGACGTCGTAGACCCAGACCGTAGGCGCGTTGAACAGGACATCCTGCACGACGTCGTAGATCGTCACGACGATCGACACCGCGAAGCCGTAGCTCAACACTTTCGAGATGCCTTCGATGGCGCGATCGACGGTGTTCTTGTCGATCGGCTCGGCGTCAGGCACGGTCTCAGCCATGCTTGCCTCCCGCGTCTTATTTTGTGGATCGCGCACGGCTAAGCCGCCGCGGCGAGGATGACCTCGCGGCGGCCACGCCGACTCGAGTCAGCTCAGAGCTTGCCGAGCTTCTTCAGGAATTCGAGCTGGCTCTCGTAGATCTCTTTCGCGAGCGGGCTCTTCTTCGACCATTTCTCCCACACCTGACGAGCGACCTTGCGGAACGCGGCCTTTTCCTTCTCACCCCACGGCACCAGCGTCTTCGGATCGCGCTTCGCCACCGCGAGGCGATCCTCGAGCTCCTGGTCCATCCAGGTACGCAAGGACCATTCGTCGACCGCCGCGGTGACGATCGCCTTCTGCTCCGCGGTCAATGCGTTCCATTTTCTCTTGCTGAGAACGAAGTCCACCGAGTTCATCGAGTGGATGCCCGGATAGATCGCATAGGGTGCGATGCGGTTGTAGCCAGCCTCGTCGTTCACCGAGAGCGTGCCCCAGTCGGTCGCCTCGATCTTGCCGGTGTCGAGCGCGGTGTATACCTCGGTGCCGGGCATCACCGACACCGAGGCGCCGAGCTTCGCGAAGATCTCGGCTGGAATGCCGTCCGGGGCGCGCATCTTCACGCCCTTGAAATCCGCGATCGAGCGGATCGGCTTCTTCGAAGGAATCGACTCGAGCCCGAGGATGACCGGACCCAGGAACACGGCATCCCACTTGGCCGAGATCTTGTTCATGATCGCCATGCCGCCGCCCTGCCGATACCACATGAGCAAATGCAGCGGGTTGTCGTAGGCGGCGGTCATGTCCCAGAACGCGGCTGCGGGTTCCTTGCCGCCCTGATACGCCATGGTTCCGACGGCACCGTCCAGCAGACCAGCCTTGATCGCGTCGAGGCATTCCGCCTGCGGCACGATCGTCGCGACCGGAAAAGGCTGAATCTCGACCTGGCCCTTGGTTGCTTCTTTGACGCGCGCGGCGAACGCTTCGAAATCCTTGTAGACGCTCGTGCTCGGCCCGTAGAGATTCTGCACTTTCCACTTCTGCTGGGCTTGGGCTGCCGATGCGCTCAGTGCAAACACAACGCACGCAATGGCCGCGCGCAACGCGGCCCGCCTCGATAAGTTCCCCATGCTTCTCCTCCTCCTCCGGCTGTGGAAGTTTTTTGTATGTCCGGCCACCGCGTCCGGCTTTTTGTGTGAGCGACTGAACGTGGGATTTGAACCATACCATACCGTTGATCCAGCGTTCGTCGCACCGGTGCCGGGTTGCGTACTCCACGTGTATTCGCGCATGCTCGGACAGCGGCAACCTGTCCACGCTAACGCGGACCGATCCTGTCACGGTGACCGATGGGCACTTATCTTTGATCGGGCACGTGACGATCGTCGAAATGCGATCTGAACTGATTCAAGGTTCGGCCGCCAGCGGTTGCCAACCGACACCTATTCGCCGTCGTACGGCGCAGCAGCTATTGCCGCACGGTGGAGGCAGGCTGCCACCGGAACTCGAAACCAAACTGATCAAACGTCTTGCGGCTGCCGTGGTGGGACGAAGCAGCGCAACGGCGCCGTTGCGCTATCAGCCGCTGCCAAGTCGATTTGGGAGACCGTCTATCCGAGCCTGTCTACGCGCTATCCCGGACTTTTGGGCGCCGTCACCAATCGCGCGGAGGCCGTCACATTGCGCCTGGCGTTGATCTATGCGCTTCTCGATGGTGATGTCGTTATCGGCGCCGCTGAACATCTGCGCGCCGCCTTGGCCGTGTGGCACTACTGCGAGCAATCCGCACGTCTGATCTTCGGTTCCACGATCGGCAACCGGATCGCCGACGAGTGTCTACGCGGGTGCTGGCCGCAGGTGATGCGGGGATGACGCGCACGCAAATGCGAAACCTATTCGGACGTCATGAGTCAGATCGCATCCGGGCTGCCCTGCAGCTTCTCTGGGATCTTGGCCGGTCGGGAGGTAGTACTAGCGCAGGATCCTTGATGCGACCGCCACCTGCTGAATGCCTCCTCAGAGACAAAGAGGTGCGCGGTTCCCACACCATCACGAGACTTCGTGATCAGCATGTTTTGCCACTCATCCTTAGAGTAGCTCGCACGCTCCTTTTCAGACGTAGGGGCGACCAGCGCGCGCCAGACGCGATCGCGCGCTGCGTCCGTCTTGAGCAACTCAACGACAGAAGCCGACCCGCTAAGGTAGGCCTTCAAGTCTTCGACGAAACCGATCGGCGGTGTGCGCTCGAATTCGCGGAGTATTTCGTCCGTGGGGTAACGCGTATCGGGCACAGTTAGGAAGAACAGGCCGCCACCCGGCTCGATATTGGCGGAGGCGGGAGCGGAATCACTCGTTGTGCCACCCATCGGAGGCCCGCTAGCCCGCGCGATCGGTCGCGGCTTCGTCTCGTCTTTCAGAATCGACCGCCGAGCTTGCGCACAAGGCACTCAAGCCGATTCATCGACGTGCGACCGCGAATGCGAAGCGGCTGGGGAAACGGCGGTAAAGATTGCTGCTGACGACCGGCACGCACGGCTCGGGTCATCGCCCGGTATAAACGTCGCGCGATTTGCATCACTATGCCAGCCCGATCGTCCCGCTGATAGCTGGCTCCAGTACGCGGTCTACTGCAAACTGAGTTGAGTCTGAAGTAAATCGCAGCGAGATAGATGAGCAAGGCTCAGCGCTCACACGCGCATAGTGTTGCCAACGACGCTTGGTGGCCGAAGCTAGCGCGCGGAGCCTGCTAACTCACGCGCTTACACAACCAGCGGTCACCCGCTATAATGCGCGCTGCCTCAATCGGGGCTCACTTATGCGTTCTGTAGTTTCGGCGTTCTGTAATTCCGCAGCATCGTGGCCAAGTAGCTCAGTTGGTAGAGCAGAGGACTGAAAATCCTTGTGTCGGTG
>JBDTMS010000153.1:0-7842 GCA_039934195.1 Betaproteobacteria bacterium | reverse complement strand
CCGGTCCATCCCAAGCCCGCGCGCGCATGAAGCCCTGGGAGAGGGTGCGCCTGATGGGCGGTCTCCTGCTCAGCAAGCCGGGAGAATCGGTACTTCGCGTTAAGGATTTCGAGGCACTGAGTTGAGCGTCCTGCTCGACACTCACATGTCTGCGCGATGGCTCACGCCCGGACTATTTTTTATCCAAGGGCGAACGCGACGCCTTGGATAAGGGAGCCCGCGCAGGCGGGCTATTACCTTTCTCCGATCAGCATGTGGGAAACGCAGGTCTTGCATGCGAAAGGCCGGTTGAAGCTCACTGTTCCCTTCGCTATCTGGCTGCGTGAGGCAGCCAGTGATGCCGTTATTACCCTTATTCCCATAGACCTGCACGTCATCGTCGCGCTCGATGCATTGCCGAAGACGGTCCACGGCGATCCTGCCGATAGACTGATCATGGCAACCGCAAGAGCTCACGCACTTCCGCTCGCCACGATGGATACCGAAATTCGTAGGTCTCGCGCGCTAAAGATCTGGAAAGCGTAGCACTTCATCATCTCGGTGATCCGTATCAAGTCATACCGCGCAGCAATGCATGCCTATGCGTATTGCTCGATGAGAAGCACTGGTCGCGTTCTATGCGTGCTCGTGGACGTCATCGCAGCGATCGCGTCCACGAGCGCAATGAATCAAGGTTCAACAGTCGACGCTCATTCTAGCAATCGAGCACCCATCAAAAAAACGCCGTCGCCCCAGTCTCTAAATTGTAGAGCGCGCCACCGATCGTAATCGCACCTTCGCTCTCCATCTCTGCGAGCACCGGGCTGTGCTTCCGAATATTTGCCACAGTCATCTCGACATTCGTACGCGCAACCGCATCCACGAAACCGTAGTTCTTAGCACTACGATCACCGGTGTACGCAGTGGCCTCGACTGCGGGTTTGATCTTGTCCAGCAGTGCGGTGAGGTTACCCAGCTCGGCGTTGTCGATGGCGCCTTTGATGGCGCCGCACTTGGTGTGGCCCATCACCAGAACGACTTTGGCGCCCGAGACCTTGCAGGCGAATTCCATGCTGCCCAGGATGTCTTGATTCTCGATGTTGCCTGCCACGCGGCAATTGAAGATGTCGCCAATGCCGAGGTCCATGATTACTTCTGCAGGTGCGCGTGAGTCGATACACGAGAGGAAAACGGCTGCTGGATATTGTCCTTTGGCGCTAGCCTTTTGCTCGCGAAGATAGTTGCGGTCGTGGCGCTCGCCTCTGCGAAAACGCTCGTTGCCTTTTTTCATGATCTCGACGATTTGCGCCGGTGTCATTTTGTCGCGTTGCACATGAGTCAGCGCATCGGCAAGTACGGCCTGGGAGAAAAATGCGGGGCCGAGTAATCCGATCGCGGCTGTGGCGCTCGACTTCTTGAGAAATTGTCTGCGAGGCAGGCCGCCCAAATCATGATGTTCAAGCTTGTCGCACATCGTCTGCCCTCCAGGGTTTTCGTTGTAAAGACGTCGCGCACTTCGTAAGCGGAGGCAACTGCAGTGGGGCAGGTTGCGCTTCACGGTAGGACAGAGGCTGAGCAAAGCACAACGGCATTGTAACTGTGGCAATGCAATCGGCGCCGAGCTGAAATCTCTTTCGCGTTGAATCTCGATCGCGACGGCATGCGCGCTGTAACGCATTGTCGAGCGCCGCTCTCCCGTTAAAGCAAAGCTGGACGGCATGCTAATACGCTCGATACACAGCCTGGTGGCGACGCTCATCAACGTACTCGCTCGCCATGTCTGTCGCGAAGCGTGTCCTTGACCGCCGACATAGCGGCGGTCTACTCTTCCTCACCAATCACCGTCACGGTTTCGGGACATCGCGCACCTATGAACGCCGATCGACGCAAACTCCTGCAAGCACTTGCGAGCCTCTCCAGCATGCTGCTGGCCTATCCACTCGGCGCTGCGACACAGCCTGCTTCTGGATCGATGTCCGCGGAAAAGTTCGCCGCGCTGTCGGCGACGCTGACTGGATATCCTGCTGCCGATCCGAGCGTCACGGCCAAGCTGTTGACCGCCTTCGCGACGCCTGCACGCTCGGCATCCCTCGAGCGATTGGCCGCGCTGGTGGCCGCTACTCCCGACGCCGAACTGGACTCAGCGTTGCGCGCACAGGGTCTGGACACTTTCGCCAATGAGCTCGTCGCCGCCTGGTACTCAGGCGTGGTGAAGAACGGCAACAGCGCGCAGCTCGTGCTCTACACAGACGCGTACGTCTGGAGCGCCATGACGTTCAGCAAACCGATGGGTCTGTGCGGGGGCGCGTTCGGTTATTGATCCAGCCCGCCGCAATAGCAACCGACTCTTCGTCTCAGTCGCCCGTTTACAGGTCATCGGATCGAACATGGACGCGGATGTGATCATCGTCGGCGCGGGCATAGCGGGTGCGCTGGTCGCGGAGCGCCTCGCGAAGGCGGGCGTCAAAGTTACTATCGTTGAAGCGGGGCCTCGCGTCGAGCGCGGAGATGCCGTGACCCAGTACTACAACGCGCTCATCAAGGTGCCCGAATGCGCGTATCCCAACACGCACTATGCGCCACACCCGCGCTCCGACAATCTCGACGAATACTACGTGCAAACGGGGCCGGATAAATTTGCCAGCACGTATCTGCGACAGGTCGGCGGCACGACATGGCATTGGTTGGGCACCTGCCTGCGGCTGGTGGCTGATGATTTCCGACTGGCGACGCGCTTCAAGCGCGGTGTCGACTGGCCCATCGACTATGCGGCGCTGGAACGCTGGTATGGCGAGGCCGAACACGAGATCGGCGTGTCGGGAGATTCCGCGGCTGACCTAGGATCACCGCGGAGTACGCCCTATCCCATGTCCGCGATTCCGATGTCGATGGTAGATCAGCACATCGCCAAGGCATTCGCCGGCACGCCCTACGAAGTGCGCTCCACGCCGCAGGGTCGCAATGCAACCGTGCGCGATAGCCGTCCGCCATGCTGCGGCAATAACAGTTGCATCCCGATCTGTCCGATCCAGGCGAAATACGATGCCACCGTGCATATCGCGCGCGCCGAGGCGGCTGGCGCAAAGCTGTTGACGCAGTCGGTGGTGGACCTGCTCGAAGTGGGCGCCGATGGCAACATCACGGCGCTGCGCTATCGGCGGCCGGATGGGACGGCGGCAAGGCTGACGGCGCGCGTGTTCGTGCTGGCCGCGCATGCCATCGAGATTCCCAAGCTGTTGCTGATGTCGAAATCGGAAGGTGCGCCGAACGGCGTTGCGAATTCCAGCGACCAACTGGGACGCAACCTGATGGATCACCCGGTGCAGTTGTCGTACGCGCTCGCGAGAAAGCCGGTATGGCCTTATCGCGGTCCGTTGTCGACATCGGGTGTCGAGAGCTCGCGCGCGGGCGAATGGCGCACCGAGCGTCCAGCATTCCGCATCGAGATCGGCAACGATGGCTGGTCATGGCCGACCGGCGCACCCACAACGGATGCGCAAGATCTCGCGGCGCGCGGACTGCGTGGCGTCGCTCTGCAAAAAGCGCTGCTCGATCGCACCTCGCGGCAGATTCGCTTCGGCACGCTGACGGAGCAGTTGCCCGATCCCGCTAACCGCGTGATGCCCGATTACGATAAGCGCGACAAACTCGGGATACCGCGGCCGCGCATTTCGTACCGCATCGATGACTATACGAAAGCCGGCCTCGCGGCCGCGCGTAAGATTCACCAAGACGCTTTCGATCGCATCGGTGCGACGACGATCACGCACAACGCCGATAAAGATTTTCAGGGGGCTGGACACGTGATGGGCACCGCGCGGATGGGCAGTGACGCCAAGAGCGCCGTGGTCGATGCTGACCTGCGCACTTTCGATCATCCGAATCTGTTTATCGAAGGCAGCGCCGTGTTTCCAACGCTGGCGCAGCAAATCCCACGTTGACGATCGCTGCGCTGGCGCTGCGTTCGGTGGATGCCATTCGACAGACATTGCAGTAGCCGCGCGCGGGCGGCGTGGCCGCGTGCGCTGCTGTTCCGGTTTAGGATTGTCTGATCACCAGTCACGCACAGCGAGTTGGCGCACAGCGGCTTTCGTGTCCCGTACGGCCATTCGTGCAAGCCATCGTGGCAGTCGCCTCCAGCGGTGGTGGATCGACATGCCGACTATCGAAGCGCCCTCCAACATCCGAGCACCAACTTGAAGCTCGGTAGGGCCCCTCTTCTCGGTACTTGACCCCTCGGGCCTATTAGAGATGAACGCATAGTCGCCGCAGTTGTAATGACCGTCGATTCGTCAGCGCCCGAAGGGCGCCAAGCCCGGCTGGTACTGGTGTAGAAAGAGCTGAACTGCCGCACGCACTTCGCTTGGGACTCCTATTGCTCGGCTGATGTCCATATGGTGAAGTTCAGAAGGGATGTATGACGCTGCGGCCGACTGTACAATACATTTCGATACGGGCTAGGTTAGCAAGGAAAGGAGATGAACATGAACGATATGGTCGAAATCGATCCGCGGATTATGTTGGGTAAGCCGGTTATCAAAGGCACTCGGATAACGGTGGAGCTCATCTTACGCAAGATCGCAGAAGGTGCGAGCAAAGAGATGTTGCTTGACGCCTATCCACACCTTCCCGAAGGCTCGGTCAATGCAGCGCTGCTGTACGCCGCTGACGCACTGGCTCACGAAGAAACGGTAGTGCTTGCCGATGCCAAATAGCCAACTAGTGCAGTGAAGTTCATAGCAGACGAGAGCTGTGACTTCGCGGTCGTACGAGGGTTGCGTGATGCCGGGTATGACGTGGTTGCGATTGCGGAGAGTTCGCCCGGCATTGACGACTTACAAGTAATCGCGATGGCGAAATTGGCCGAGCGGATTCTTATCACTGAGGATAAGGACTTCGGACAGCTTGTATATGCGGCCGCGCGGCAGGCGTCCGGTGTCATCTTCATTCGTTTCCCGGCAACGGCTCGAGGCAGCCTCTCGAACGTCATTCTGAATTTAGTTGAGCAGCGCGGTGAAGAGCTGTTCGGAAAATTCGCGGTGATCGAGCCGGGTCGTATACGTTTAAAATCTATCGTATAGATACTATCCCGCCGCGTTCTGCTGATGTACGTGGGCAAACGTCGCCGGCGTTATCGACCGCTTCACAAGCGGTAATGCCTTAACCGACTGACAAGGCGACTCTGCTGCTTCGGTAAGCGGTTGCAGGACAATCCGGGGTGACAGGCGAAGCTTTTCGTTTACGTCGCATTCCGCAATATCCTCATCCACGCATATGCTGTTGTCGGCGACAAGTTGGTCTGGCGAGCTGTACAGAAAGCCTGCCTGAACGCTTAGCTATCGTCGAAAGCTTGCTCGCGAAGCCGTCTTAGAGACTGGTCGGCTCTACTACGACCTGCGATTGCAATCGCAGACAAGAAGCTCCGCACGTGTACATTCCCGTTCGGGTCTAAACTTGCGCGTCTGACAACTGCGCATCCCTTTACCAATGCCAACCTCCGATGACCTGGCGCCGCTCCTCGAAGCAGTGCTCGCGCGTGCAGGTGTACCAGTGACCGTCGCCGCGATCACAAAGGCGTTACCCGCGGGAAAGAAACTGCCCAAAGCAGACGTCGAGCTTGTTCTCGGAAAGTTGGTAGCCACGGGTCGCATTCACCGATGGCCCGCACGCGTCGCGAAGTTTTCGACACTCAGCCCTGAGGCGTTTGCGCGTGAGGAAATTTTGCGAGCAGTGGCATCGGGGCCGCTCACAGAAGTCGAGATCAAACGCCAAGTCGCTGCTGCTGCAAGGCCGCTGGTGAAGAGTGCGCTCGCTTCGCTCGTCCGTGAGAGCACATTGGCGAAACATCCGAAGTTGGGAGGCAAAGTACCGTTCGGTCTCGGGCCTCCGGACGCCGCGGATTATCTGCCTGCGGAATTGGAGACGGCATTCAAGCGCCTTATTAAAGTTGGGTTCAAAGACGCCGATTTGCAACTTGCACTTCGACGCTATGTGGGCGTTGCGACGGACCAGAATGTCACGGCAGACGGCCCACAAGAAATCCTCACGGCAATGACGCGGCTCAACAGTCAAGTGAGCCGCGGCGCACTCTTGTACCTCAACGATCTTCGCGCTGCATTGACGAAGCAGTTTCGAGATAAAGAGTCATTCGACAGTGCGGTGATGCGGTTGGCGGAGGAAGGAAAAGTGCAACTGCAAACGCACGCATGGCCGGGCCGGCTTTCCGACAACGACAAGCATGCCTTGATCCCGAATGGCCTCGGCGGCTTCTTCGATACCATCGGTATTCGCTTGGAATAGCGCCTATGGACGCCGCCGCACTTGCACGCGCGAAGTCAGTCATCAATCCTTTCGTTTCCAACCGCGTCGATTCGGCGTGGGATGCGGATTCGGTCGATGTCGAGGCGATCAATCGCACGGCGTTCGAGCGCTGTGCAGAAACTATCGGTCTGGTGCGCAACACGAAGCGCTGCCGCGGGCTGCTGTTGTCGGGTGAGCCGGGGTCCGGCAAAACACATTTGCTGCAACGATTGCGGCGTCACGTGCAGCGCGACGGCCGCGATTGCTTCGTCTACGTGCCACCCGTCAGCGGGCCGGATCGATTTTTCCGCGATCTGCTGCAGCATACCGTTCAAGATTTAGTCGGGAGCCGAACCGGCAGCGCGTCGAGTCAGCTCGAAACTTTGCTCGTCCGCGAGTTGCTGGGCGCTGAGTCGCGCGTGGGAATAACTGCCGCGTTCTGGGTCGATGTCCGCAAGCGCCATCCGCCGGGTCCGGCGTTGTTCTCCTGGCTTGAAGCGCGGATGGAGCAATTGTGTTCGCGGCTTCAGCTCGACCCTGCGGTAACGCGCGTGTTGCAGCATTATCTGGCGGAGCATCGCCGTTCAGACGCGTATTCATGGCTCTTGGGCCGCTCGATCTCCGAAGAAGTCCTGGTTCGACTGGGAGTCAGCCACACGCTGGAAGAGGATGCAGACGCACTGCATGCACTTGTCACCTTGTCTCGGCTCGCGGGCGCGCATTCGGTTCTCGTATTAGCCTTCGACCAGCTCGAGGGCCTGCAGGTGGACGCGAAAGATCAACTTGGCCTGCGAGCATTTGCGGCAGGGCTTGCGAAGTTGTTTGTGGAGTGCCGCAACGTCGCAACGATCAGCTGTGTGCAAAGTTATTTCAAGCAGGATCTGGAAAGTGCCGTGCCGCCCGCAAACATGCAACGCTTAGCACAAGACCAAGGGGCGCTGACGCTGTTGCAGAAGGATTCCGCAATACGGTTGGTCGCAGAGCGCCTCGCCGCGATCGGTGAACTGCAAGAGGCGCGCCTCGCACTGGGTACGAGCGACGTGCTTTGGCCGCTGCGTCGTGAAGATGTAGAGCAAGCAACGCCGGCGGGCGGCATATCCGCGCGAAAATTGCTCGATCACTGTCGACAACGATTCGAGGACTGGCGCCGAGGCGAATCGGTCGCGCCGCGCGCGACGGAATCACTCGACGAGATCTGGGAATCACGGATGGACCAAGCCGCTGCAGCGTCACCCGACGAAGGGGTGATGGCGGATGGCCTTCTCAAACTTCTAGATGCGCGATCGCCGGGAACGTCGCAACGTGCGATGGAGCGCGACGTCGATGTCGTCCTTAGCACGGCGGCCGGCGATATCGGTGTCGCTGTTTGTCATGCCGAAAATATGACCAGCCTTGCGGCGCGGCTCAGGCGGTTGCAGACACTTGCGGAGTCCGGGCGCTTCAAACGGATGGCGATCGTTCGAGATCAGCGACTTCGTATCAGCCCTACTGCCAAGGCCACGCAAGAACGCCTGAACGCGCTTCGCGATGGTCCTCCCTACTACCGCACGCATGTGGCCCCCG
>JBDTMS010000152.1:0-7851 GCA_039934195.1 Betaproteobacteria bacterium | reverse complement strand
CTCAATGCCGTCGGCTTCAAGATCATCAGCATTTCGGATGTGACTCCGGTGCCGCACAACGGTTGCCGTCCCCCGAAAAAGCGGCGCATCTGACGAGGAAGCAAGACTATGGCGAGAAATCTGGACGCGAAGTGCCGCCAGTGCCGGCGCGAAGGCGAAAAGCTGTTTCTGAAGGGCGAGAAGTGTTTCACCGACAAGTGCCCGGTCGAGCGGCGCAGCTATCCGCCGGGCCAGCACGGTCAGCGGCAGACACGCTTGTCCGGCTACGCCACCCAGCTGCGCGAGAAGCAGAAGGTGCGCAGAATCTACGGCTTGCTGGAGCGTCAATTCCACAACACGTATGTACAGGCCGAACAGTCGAAAGGCATCACCGGCGAGCGCCTGCTGCAGTTGCTGGAAAGCCGGCTCGACACCGTGGTGTATCGCATGGGATTCGGCGCGTCGCGCTCCGAGTCTCGGCAGATCGTTCGCCACAACGGGATCATGGTGAACGGTAAGCGGGTCAATATACCGTCGTATCAGTTACGCCAGGGCGATAGCATCGAAGTTGCGGAGAAGGCGAAGGCGCAGTTGCGCATCAAGGGCGCGCTGGAAGCCGCTGAACAACGCGGTTTTCCGGAATGGATCGAAGTCGATTCCAAGGGTATGAAAGGCAACTTCAAGGCAGCGCCCCAACGCTCGGACCTGCCGGCCACGATCAACGAATCGCTGGTAGTCGAGTTGTATTCGAAGTAGGGCTGGATGGCGCGGTCCTCCAATTAGTGGAAGACCTCTGAGCTCTCGATTCAGCGTCGAGTCCGCGAACGTTTCGTTCCTGTAAGGGCACACCCTCATGCAAAGCAGTTCCTTGTTGAAACCACGCATCATTGAAGTCCAGGCGCTCGCTCCGTATCACGCCAAAGTCACCATGGAGCCATTCGAGCGTGGCTACGGACATACGCTCGGCAACGCGTTACGCCGCATCTTGTTGTCGTCGATGCCCGGTTTCGCACCCACTGAAGTCAAGATCAGCGGCGTGCTGCATGAATACTCGACCATCGACGGCGTGCAGGAAGACGTAGTCGATCTGCTGCTCAATTTGAAAGGCATTGTGCTGAAATTGCACAACCGCGAAGAAGCACTGCTGAATCTTCGCAAACAAGGCGAAGGCTTGATCACGGCCGGCGATATCGAAACCACGCACGACGTCGAGATCGTCAATCCCGGGCACATCATTGCGCATTTGGCACCCGGCGGTAAGCTCGACATGCAGATCCGGGTCGAGCAGGGTCGCGGCTACGTTCCGGCGACGTCTCGTGCTGACGCCAAGGAAGGCCGCGCCATCGGCAGCGTTCTCCTCGATGCTTCGTTCAGCCCGGTGAAGCGCGTCAGCTACGCGGTTGAATCTGCGCGCGTCGAACAGCGCACCGATCTCGACAAACTGATCATGGACGTGGAAACCAACGGCGTGATCGAGCCGGAAGAAGCGATTCGCTACGCAGCCCGTGTTCTGATGGATCAGCTGTCGACGTTCGCCGATCTGAAGGGCACGCCGGCCCAGATCGAGCAGCCGAAGACGCCGCAAGTAGATCCGATTCTGCTGCGCCCGGTCGACGATCTTGAGTTGACGGTGCGCTCGGCAAATTGCCTGAAAGCGGAAAATATCTATTACATCGGCGACCTGATCCAGCGCACCGAAACCGAGTTGCTGAAGACGCCGAATCTGGGCCGCAAGTCGCTCAACGAGATCAAGGAAGTACTGGCTTCACGTGGCCTGACTTTGGGCATGAAGCTGGAAAACTGGCCCCCCGCTGGACTTGAGAAAGAGCGCGTCTGAGGGGCTACCTCGACGTCGCGATTCGAATAAATAACCGAGGTGCCACATGCGCCACCGTCTGGGACTTAGAAAACTCAACCGCACCAGCAGCCATCGCCTGGCGATGCTGCGGAACATGACCAACTCTTTGCTGAAGCACGAGGTCATCAAGACCACGCTGCCGAAGGCGAAGGAGCTGCGTCGTGTCGCTGAGCCGATGATCACGCTGGGCAAAAAGCCCAGCCTCGCCAACCGCCGGCTCGCATTCAATCGCCTGCGCGATCGCGACATGGTAACCAAGCTGTTCGATGAGCTCGGCCCGCGCTACGCCAACCGCAACGGGGGCTATCTGCGCATCTTGAAGTTCGGTTTCAGAGACGGCGACAACGCACCGATGGCGTTGGTCGAGTTGATGGACCGTCCCGGCGCTGAAGAAGCTACGTCTACGAAGGAAGCGAAGTAGTCGGGGGATCACGCAGGTGCAGCCACCGGTGAATAAATCCCTGGAAAATAAATTCCCGGTGCAAATAAGTTCCGGTGTAATAAGTCCCGGCGCAATAAGTCCCGGCGCAATAAATCCGGTGCAATAAATTGGGCGCAATAATCCCGGTGCAATAATCCCGGTGCAATGAATCTCAGAGTCCAATGAGAGAAGGGCCGTCTTAGACGGCCCTTCGCATTTGTATCGAACGTAGCAGCGCTTCAGGCCGTCCGGATCAGGCGCTCGAAACCGCCTTTAGTCCGCCGCAGCTAAGCAATGCCGGGATTTCGCTTGCAGGCACCGGCCGGTTGAATAGAAAGCCCTGCACGAGGTCGCAGCCGTGCTGCTGCAGGAATGCCAGCTGCTCGATTGTCTCGACGCCCTCGGCCACTACCGCAAGCTTGAGGCTGTGCGCCATCGCAATAATCGCTTTAGAAATCGCCGCGTCTTCCTGATCGCCCGGCAGGTCTTTGATGAACGAGCGGTCGATCTTCAGCGTGTCGAGTGGAAAGCGCTTGAGATACGACAACGACGAATAGCCCGTGCCGAAGTCATCGATGGCGAGCCGCGCGCCGATGTCCTTCAGCTGAAATAGCGTTTTCAGGGTCGTCTCGACGCTCTGCATCAGCATGCTCTCGGTTACCTCCAGTTCCAGGTACTCGGGCCGCAATCCGCTCTCCTGCAGCGCGAAGGCCACCGACTGCATTAGGCTGCCTTGCCGAAAATGCGAGCTGGCGATGTTGACCGAAACGTGCACGGCCGGCAGCGAGTCGCGCTGCCAAGCTTGATTCTGTCGAGACGCCTGACGCAACACCCAATCGCCTATCGGGATGATCAGTCCGGTCTCTTCAGCCAAAGGGATGAATTGGTTTGGCGGAACCAGACCGAGCTCCGGATGTTTCCAGCGTATGAGGGCTTCCAACCCGATGATCTCACCAGTCGAGCCGCGAATCTTCGGCTGGTAGTAGAGCAAGAATTCCTCGCGTTCCAGGGCGCGCCGCAGCTGCGATTCCATCGCGAGCTTTTCCAGCGCGGTGGCATTCATCGCGCGGCTGTAGAACTGGTAATTGTCGCGGCCCTGATCTTTCGCGAAATGCATCGCGGCGCCGGCGTTTTTGATGAGACTGTCGGAGTCTTCGCCGTCGAGCGGATAGAGCGCGAGCCCGATGCTAGCGGATACGAAAATCTCCCGGCCGGCCGCGTGAAACGGTTTGCGCATCTCCTCGAGCAGTCTGCGCGCCACGCGGGCGGCGTCATGATATTGCTGGAGATCGGTGATGAGCAGGCTGAACTCATCGCCGTCGAGACGCGCAACCGCATCGACTTGATCGTCGTCTTGGTGAGCGAGGGTGTCGTCTGTGCGTACGACTTCGGACAGTCGACGTGACACGGCGATCAACAACTCGTTGCCCGCGCTGTGCCCGAGCGTGTCGTTGATGCGTTTGAACTGGTCGAGATCGAGCGCCAGTACGCCGAGCTGCCGGCTGTGCCGCCGCGCCTGGATCAAAGCGTGATGCAAGCGCTCGATGAAATATTGCCGATTCGGCAGACCGGTCGTGCCGTCGTAATACGCCAGGTAGCGGATGCGCTGCTCGGCCTCTTTGAGCTCGGTGACGTCTTGAATCGTGCCGCTGACATGCGCGATGGCGCCGCTCGCGTCGTGAACGCCGACGCCTTGCAGTTGCACGTGGCGAATCGACGCATCGGGTCTGACGATGCGCACGGCTCTGGCGGAATACGCGCCGGTCTTGATCAGATTGCGAATCGAATCCTGCGCACCCTGACGGTCCTCCGCGTGCACGCGTTCGAAAAACGTGTCGAAGCCGCCCAGCGCATTTCCCGGCGCCATGCCCAGGATCCGATAGGTCTCGGCCGACCAGTAGATTTTATCGTCCTGCAGGTCCCATTCCCAGCTGCCGAGATGGGCGATGCGCTGCGCGTTTTCTAGACTACTCCGATGCTTGGCCAGATCGCGGAATGCCTGACTTGCCCGCAGAATGTAGCGCGCACGATGACCGAGGACACCCCAGTTGATCGGCTTGCTGATGAAATCGGTCGCGCCGACTTCGTAGGCGCGATTGATCGATTCGAGATCGTCCAGGCCGGTAAGCATGAGAATCGGCACCGGCGCTCCAGCCGCATGCTCGCGCAGACGCGTGCAGGCTTCATAGCCGTCCATCTCGGGCATCACTACGTCCAGCAGCACGATGTCGGGCTGCACGCTGGCGAACGCCTGCAGCGCTTCGACGCCGTTAACGGCCTCGTGACAGATGAAACCGGCGCGCTCCAGCGTCTGCCGAATCAACAGTCGCATCATCGCGTCGTCATCGACAATTAGCGCAGTGCCCACCTTGCCAGGAATTTGCAGCAGGCTCATGCAATGCTCCCGACTTCACGGTCCAGCTCGGCCTGCACGCGGCTATATTCTGTTATGACGTCATCGAACGAGGGCGTCTGCGGCATGAGTGTGTCGACGCGCGACGCGAGCTCGAGCTGTTTGCACAGTTCGGCCAGATGGCGCGCGCCAACGTTCGCGCTGCTCGATTTGAGCGAATGCGCTGCTGCACGCACGGCGTGTTTATCGCCGGTTGCCATGCCGGAGCGCAAACCGTCGAGCAGCCGAGGTCCGGCTTCCAGATATAGACGCACCACTTGCTCGAGCAGATCTGGCGCAGACTCGTTCGCCAGCGCGCGGATTGCGTCCAGCGCCGCTGTATCGACCGCCGGCGTGTCCTCGGTTCCGCTCACATCGATCTCCGGGTCTTGCGCAGTCGATACGTTTTGCGAATCGCCCACCCAGCGCGCGAGCATTGCTCTGAGCGTGTCGCGCCGAAACGGTTTGGTGAGATAGTCGTCCATGCCCGCATCGAGGCAGCGCTCGCGATCGCCTTCCAATGCGTTGGCGGTGAGTGCGACGATCGGCAGGCGCGGCGCTTTCGTTTCTTGCTCGCGCTGACGCAATGCGCGGCTTGCGGTGTAACCGTCCATCTCGGGCATCTGGCAATCCATCAGGATCACGTCTATAGGATGGCGCCAGCGCGCGGCGATCGCTTCGTGTCCGTTGGCGGCAAGCGTGACCGTGCAGCCGAGCGCTTCGAGCATTTTTTGCGCGACGATCTGATTGACCGGGTGGTCTTCTACCAGCAGCACGTGCGCATGAAGCTTATCCGGGATGCCCATGACATCAACCGCTGTTATCACGGATGACTCGATCGTCGATGCCAACACTTCTTCGAGACAGCTTTGCAGATCGAGTTGACGGATCGGTTTCTTCAGCCATGCGGAGATGTCGAGCGGCTTCAGATCTTCGGCCGGCGCGACAGCGCCGACCGAGCTCAAGATCACGATGCGCATGCTGTCCCGATGCCGCATGCGCAAGCGAATTTCACGCACCAGATCCATCCCGCTCATCTCCGGCATGTCCATGTCCAACACCGCCAGATCGCATGCCGGTCCACCGTCGCGCAACAAAGTGAGTGCTTCGCGACCGCTGCTTGCCAGCCATACCGTAACTCCGAGTGCGTGCAGCTGATGCTCGAGAATTTCGCGATTGGTGGCGTTGTCGTCCACGACCAGCATGTGGTGTCCGGCCAGCGCTGCGTGACGCGACGTCGGCGAAACCGATTCGCCGCCTTGCTTGCGGAGCGGCAAGGTAAACCAAAACGTCGATCCGTTGCCGGGCTCACTGGTCACGCCGATGGTGCCGCCCATCATCTGGACCAGCTGGCTGACAATGGAGAGCCCCAGACCCGTGCCGCCGAATCTCCGGGTTGTGCTGCCGTCGGCTTGCGAGAACGCTTCGAAAATACGCTGCTGCGCGGTGCGCGGAATACCGATGCCGGTGTCGCGCACTTTGAAGCACACCGCGACGTCATCGGCGCTGTCCGCGACGATCGAACCGGTTACGATGACCTCGCCGCGCTCGGTGAACTTGATCGCGTTGGAAACGAGGTTGGCGATGATCTGCCGGATGCGCACCGGATCGCCCAGCAGACGATCGGGCACGCCATCGTCTAGATAACACGCGAGCTCGAGGCGTTTGGTGTGGGCCCGCTCGGCCAGCAGCATGATCGCGTCTTCGACGCTCTCGCGCAGGCTGAACGCTACGAGCTCGAGCTCGACTTTGCCGGCTTCGATCTTGGAAAAATCCAGGATGTCGCTGATGATCTCGAGCAGATGCTCGCCCGATCGCTGTACGGTCTGGGCGAGATGGCGTTGCGCGGGCGTGAGCTCGGTGTCGAGCAGCAGCTCGGTCATGCCGAGCACACCGTTCATCGGTGTGCGGATCTCGTGGCTCATGTTCGCGAGGAATTGCGACTTCGCACGATTCGCCGCTTCCGCCGCGTCCTTGGCGTTGCGCAATTCTTCCTCGACGCGTTTGCGCCCGGAGATATCGGCGTTGGTTCCCGTCATACGCAGCGCACGGCCGCTCGCCGCGCGCTCGACGACCTTGCCCTCGCTCTGAATCCATTTCCATTTGCCGTCGAGCGTGGCAATGCGATGCTCGGTGCGATAACTTCCGCTTTCCGATCTCAGCGCTTTGCGCATCTGTTCGCCAAGGTAGGCTTTTTCATCTGGATGGACAGCGTCGTCCAGCTCGGCGGCAGTGGTCAGAATTTCGCGCGGCTCGCCCCCGCGCATCAGCGACCAGTGCGGACTCAAATACAGTGCGCCGGTCTCGATGTTCCAGTCCCATAGCGCGAGGTTGGACCCGTCCAGCGCCAGATTTAGGCGACGCTCGGCGAGCACGAGGTTGCTGGTTTGCGCGTGCAGCGCTTGCGTGCGTTCAGCGACCTGCGCTTCCAGGCGCTCCTGGTACGACTGCTCTTCGCGGCGACTATCCTGCAGTTTGGCAAGCATCTGGCGGAAGCCTGCAGCGAGCTCGGTGATTTCATCGTGACTGTCGATGTCAATCTGGTGGTCTAGACGTCCGGCAGAAATATCCTGCGTGATGCGCACCAGTTTCTTGATCGGCGCAACAATTCGCCGCACCACTTGGACGGTGATGAGAATCGCGATGCACGCCACCAGCGCAGTGACCAGGAGCGTGGAAGCAATTCCTGCCTGCATTTCCGCCGCGACGTTGCGCTGGCTGAGGCCGATCTGCGCCCAGCCGAGAATGGGCTGTGAAACGTTGGCGTCGATGTGGCTGCCGCGCGCACGCGATGCGCGAATCGGGGCGATGACCTCGTAGTAGCTCTCGCGGGTCGTTTTATCGACACGCTCTGCGAAGCGAACACCGTCGTCCAGCTGCTGCATGCCGGTCAATAACAGTTTCGGTGTCGCGAGATCGAACGACTGCTCTCCAAGCAATCTGCCATCGCTGTCGCGCACGGCGAGGTAGCTCAGTTGCTCTCTGGCGGCGGTTTGGGTGAGCGCGCTGAGAATGGCGATCGGATCTTTCGCATACACGCCGTACTGGCTGTTCTGCGCAAGGACGACAGCGCTGTAGCGGCCGCGGTCGAGCAGCTCTTTCAGGCCGCGGCGCGCGGACTGCTCGACGATCAGAACGCACACACTGCTCGCCGTCAACACGATCAACATGATGATCAGCACATTGAGCTTGGTGACGAGC
>JBDTMS010000151.1:0-7863 GCA_039934195.1 Betaproteobacteria bacterium | reverse complement strand
CGCGTACGACAGAATTGCGTGCAACGGCGTGCGCAGCTCGTGCGACATGTTGGCGAGAAACTCGGACTTCGCCCGACTCGCCTGCTCCGCATCTTCTTTCGCGAGCATCAACTCTTGGGTACGCTCTGCTACCAGCTGCTGCAGATTGTCGCGATGCCGGTGCAGCTCTTCTTGAGCGAACACGCGGTCGGTGATGTCTTTGGTGACGCCACGATAACCGCGAAACACACCGGCTTGATCGAAGATCGGCTGACCGCTCACCGACACGACGCGCGTTGCATAGTGTTCGCCGGTGCGAAACACGCAATCGCGATAGGGCAAATGCGCGTTGAGCATCGCGCGATGTCGCTGCCAGCCCGGATCGTCCGCCGGTGCCGAATTGACATCCCAGCGTGTGCGCCCGAGCAAATATTGTGTGTCGACCTTCGCTGGACCGACGAAGCCCGCCGAGAACGTAATGAAGCGGAATTGATCGTCCTGTTCCCAGTACCAGTCCGACGACATCTCGGTCAGGCCGCGGAAACGCATTTCGCTTTCGCGCAGCGCCGCCTCCGCTGCGCGCCGCGCGGAAATATCTCTCAGCATGCCGATGAACAGCGTTTGACTGCCTAGACTCACCTGGCTGATGCCCACGTCCAAATGCAGCGCCGTGCCATCCTTGCGTATTGCGCTGGCCTCCCGATCGATACCGCCCAGTCGCGAGTCACCCGTGGCACCGGTCAGATTGAGATAGCGATCTTTGAACGCCACGCCGCGTGCCGCCACGATCATGTCCATGTTCTGCCCCATAAGCTCGCACTCGGCATAACCGAACAGGCGGGCTGCGGCAGGATTCGCCGTCTGAATTTGTCCTTCCGGATCGATGATGAGGATCGCGTCGAAAGCGTTTTCGATGATCGCGGACAAGCGCTCTTCGCTCGCGCGCAACGCGCTTTCCGCGGCACTTCTGCGCGCCTCGATGCCGTGGTTACGCCAGGCGACGGCGAGATACTCCGCTGCCTCCGTTACGGTCTGCAGTTGATGCTCGCTCCATTTGTAGGCGCGTGCGGCGCCCGCAGCCAGCACTCCGACGAGCGTTTCCTCCTGACGTATCGGAATGAGCAGGAGAGCAGCCACCCCGCGATAAAGGTCAGATCCGCTCACATCATGCGCATCGGTCGCGGCCAGATCCTCAACAACTACCGGTTCGAGTGTCTGCAGGCGCGCCGTGTACGAATCGCCAGCGGGGTACGTATCGGCTGCCAGCGTCTGGGTATCGAAGTCCGCAACGTTCGGGAGCGTGCAATCGGACACGCAGCACAACATGCGCGATCCACGCTCGGCATCTACCGTGCAGTAGTGCCAGCGCAAGCCGGCAAACGTTTGCGACAGCCGCGCCACCGCGCGCGCCGTGATTTCCACGACGGCTAACCCGCGCGTCATATCCGCAGCGATTGCGTTGAGCAGCCGCAATCGTTCCTGACTCTCGACCAGGGCCTGCTCTGCGCGCTTGCGCACGCCGATGTCGGTGATGAGCGAGACGATGTAATCCTCGCCGTCGGATAGCGAGATGGCGTATTTGCTCTTCAATCCCCAGTGTGCATAGCCACCCGGCGGGTCGAAAAATTGTTCGACCAACATCGGCTTGCGGTTCAGCAGTACCTGGTCGTCTTCTGCGAACATCTCATTCGCCCGCTCGAGACTCAAAAAATCAGCATCTGTCTTCCCGAGCAATTCCGCGCGGCCGTGCCCCATGAATCGGCAGAAGGCGTCGTTCAGCAACACCCAGCGATGTTCGCGATCCTTGAGGAACAGCGGTGTCGGCAGCGCATTGATGATCTCTTCCAGGTATTGGCGGCTGCGTTCGGCCTGCGACGCAGCGCGTTTGATTTCCGTTACGTCGGTCACCGAACCGACCAGCACATCCTGCCCTTCGGTATCCTGGAAGATCATCTTGCGCGTGACGACCGTATGCACGACACCGTCCGGCGATGAGACGACCTCCTCCCGCACGTCTTCTTGCCGCGAGCGGAACACGATCTCGTCGTGCGCGCGAAACAGCGCTACTTCTGCGGGCGGAAACAATTCGCCTTCAGTTCGATTTAGGAGCATCTCGCGCGACCGGCCGAACAGTGCGCAAGCCGCATCATTTACCAAAATCAAGCGATGTTGCCGATTCTTGGCGAAGATCGGATGCGTTACAGCGTTGATCAGCGAGTCGAGAAACTTCTTGGTATTTTCCGCGGCGATCGCAATCTGCTTGCGCTCGGTGAGGTCGGTAATGCTGCCGACAAGATAGCGACTGCCATCGGCCAGCAGGAGACCGCGCTTGAATTTCAGCACCCAGCGCGTCTCGCCGCGAACAGTCTTGAAAGACTCCTCGTAGACCAGGGGCTGTTCGCTTTTATGCGCCATCTCGTCCTGTTCCCAGAATGCCTGAGCTTGTTCGGCGGAAAACAGATCGGCGTCGGTCCGGCCAATCACATTATCGCGCGCGGCACCGAGAAATTCGAGCGCGGCTGTGTTCATGATCAGCCAGCGATGCTGCTCGTCCTTGACGAACAACGGCGTGGGCACCGCTTCGATCAGCGCGTGCAGAAATTCGCGTGCGCGGGTCGACTCGACCTCGGCGTGCTTGCGCTCATCGATGTCGACGAACATGCCGACGATGCCGCGCCGGCCGTCGGGCAAGGAAACCGGCGTCTTCGACTTGAGCCCCCAGCGGCCGACGCCATCGGGAAACGTCTGTAGCTGTTCGGTCACCACGCGCACGCCGGCGCGAAACGCGTCGTCGTCTTCCCGAAATCGCTCGCGCGCGCTGGCCGGATCGAGCATGGCGAAATCGTCTTTTCCGAGCAGGTCTTCGCGCCGAGCGCCGAACATCCGACAATACTCGTCGTTCACGTGCAGCCAGCGATGCTGTTCATCCTTCACGAAAATCGGCGCCGGCAAAGCGTTGATGAGATTGTCGAGAAATTGGCGATTGAGCTCGGCGGTGCGCGTGCCACGTTTGAGCTCGCTGACATCGGTGCTCACGCCGACGAGATAGCGGGTGCCGTCGCCCATCCGCACCGGCGAGATGGTCTGCAACACCCAGACTTCGCGCCCATCCAACATACAAGGGGCGGGCTCGAAGTTGGTAGAACGCTCGGTCGTTGCGACCTGACGATCGCGGCCTGCAATCTCAGCGGCAAGGTCGGCCGGCAACACCTCTTCCGGGCGTTTGCCGATCAACGCCTCGCGCGGCATACCGAGCAGCGTCGCACACGCCTCGTTGGCCATCAACCAACGGCCCGCTTCGTCCTTCACGAACACACCTTGCGGCATCGTCTCGATCACCGCCTGCAGAAAAGCGCGGCTGCGCTCGGCCTCGATCTGCGCGTGCTTGAGTGCTGTTACATCGACGGTCAGGCCGACGACATAGCGTTCATCCTTGGACAGTTCGACCGCGACCTTGGATTTGTTGTACCAGCCGGTGCGTCCATCCGGGAACGTAACGGGCTCCTGCACGACGACTGGTCCATCGGCGCGCATCGCCCAATCGTCGTGCGCCCACGCGCGCGCTGCATATTCAGCATCGTGGACGTCCGGATCCGATTTCAGCAGCAGCTCATCTCTGCGCTTGCCGAGCATGCGGGCAAACGCATCGTTGAACATCACCCAGCGGTGTTGCGCGTCTTTTACGAATACCGCATGCGGCAACGCATTCATGAGCGCATCGAGAAATTTTCGCGCACGCTCCGCTTCCACCTCGGCTTGCTTTTGCTGCGAGATATCGACGGTGATGCCGACCAGATAGCGCGCGCCGCCGTCCAGGCGGACGCTAGTCTCGCTCTGAATGTTCCAGCGTGGGGGCTCGCCGGGCGCTTCGACGCATTCCTCGACCAGCAGCGAACCCCCTGCTGCGAATAACGCGTCGTCCCCCGCGCGAACCTGTACCGCGCGATTCGGGAAAACTTCGGCGTCCGATTTGCCGACGTAGTATGACGGCGATTCGCCATGCGCCTTGGCGAAGGCCTGATTGACCATCAGCCAGCGATGCTCGCCGTCTTTCACCCAGAACGGCTGCGGAATCGCATTGATCACCAGGTCGAGGAATTGCCGGCTGTGCTGCGCGGCGAGCTCGGACTCCTTGCGATCGGTGATGTCGATATGGGCACCGGTGACCCGCCGCACGACGCCGGCGTCGTCTCGCTCAGCTTTCGCGCGCGCCAGTATCCAGCGGTAGCTGCCATTTTTGTGCCGCATGCGAAACTCGAGCTCGAACGGAATACGCGCATCGGCAAGCAGCGTCGCGATCCGAGCCTGAATCGCCGGCCGATCCTCCGGGTGAAGGTGCTCTTCCCAGGACGAGGGCCGGTTCGCGATCTCATCATCTTCGTAGCCGATCTGGCGTTTCCATTCCGGCGTATAGAACGCCTCGTCGGCAATCGGATCCCACACCCAAAGGCCGACGTTGGACGCCCACAACGCGATGCGCAGCCGCTCCTGACTCTCGCGCAACTCGCGCTCCGTCTGCCGCCGCGTGCTCTCCGAGCGCGCGTTGCGAAGTGCGACGCCGAGCACCTCGCCGACTTCGCGCAGCGCATTTTGCTCGTTGCGCGTCCACTGTCGCGGCAGCTGCGCGTCGACGCGCAACACGCCCACGTGTTCGCCCCCGTGGTGAATCGGGATGCACAGCAGAGCGCCGACGTCGTGGGATTCCAATACATCGGCAATCGGCGCGAGACGCGAATCCGACCGCGCGTCGTCGACCGCCACAAGCATATCGCCGCGTAGCGCGCTTAAATAAGCGGGCGCGCGTTGCAGTGCCAGCGCCAGCCCACTGAGGACAGCAGAGTCGGGGGCGCCTTCCGAATGGATCATGCGCAGGATGCCGCGCGCATCGAGCAGGCCGTACGCTGCGCGCAGTCCGGGCAGCATCGCGGCGAGCCCCATCACAGCTTCACGAACGATGTCTTCGATCGAATTGCCGTTGGTAATCTGCGCGCTGATCGAGCTGACCAGATGCAGGCTCGCCTGCTGCGCGCGTAAATCCTCTTCCATGTCTCTGCGCGAAGTGATATCGGCGGCGACGCCGATAACGTAGTTGCTGCCATCCGGCAACGTGACCCCGCGAATGGTCTTGAGCATCCAGCGCACATCCCCGGCTGCGGTGACCATCGGTTCCTCGACTACCAGCGGGCCGGATTGCGTCAGCGCCTGATCGTCTTCCGCCCAGTGCACGCTGGCGACCCCCGGCGCAAACAGATCGAAGTTGCTCTTGCCGGTCAATTGCGTTCGGGTTTTTCCGCGCAGCGATGCGAACGATTCATTCATATACACCCACCGATGCTGCGGATCCTTCACCCATATCGGCTGCGGGATCGCGTTGACGATGGCATCGAGAAATCGCTGACTGCGTTCGAGCGCGGTACTCGCTTCGCGCGCTGCGGTTATGTCCTCGATGGTGCCGGTGAAGCCCAGCAGCATGCCGCGCTCGCGAATCGGCGCGGCTCGGCTTTGCACCCAGACGATGCTGGCATCGGTGCGCACGATACGAAATGCGGCTTCGAATGGCTCTCCCTCGGTCAACGCCGCCTGCCACGCCGCTACTACGCCATCGCGCTCGTCCGGGTGCAGTCGCTCGACCCAGCCGAAGCGCTGCATGTCGTCGCCGGTCATGTCGAAGATCTCCGCGCAACGCGGATTGATCTGCACGGCGCTGCCGTCGAGAGATGTGCGGAAAATTCCGATCGGGGCGTTGTCGTGTACCGTTTGCAGCTCGGCTTTATTGGCGTGCAACTGCTCAGTCATTTGCTCCGCGTGCAACTTTGCCCGGTTCTTGGTGCGCGTCATGCCGAGCACGACGGCGAACAGCAGCAAGCTGGTCGCTCCGCCGAGGGCCAGTATCAGACGCGGCGGGGTCAATAATTCAGTGTCGTTTGCAGCCTCATCGGCGTCGACCTCCAGGCGCCACCGCTCGCCACCGGCTTCGATGATTTCGACGACGTGCGGCTCGCGCGCGGCAGCCGCCTTGCGCGCTGCGCGCCCATTCATGGTGTCGAGCAAAAGCGTCGACCGGGCGGGCTGTTCGCCGTCATAGATTTTCAGATTGAGCCCCGCCATGTCCGGACCCAAAATGCCATACAGCAGCGGCGCGGCGAGAGATGCCATGTACACGTAGCCTTGCAACGCCTGCCGACGTTGCGCGACGCTCGTCGGCGGTACGGCGAATCGATATACCGGCAAGTAATACAACAGGCCGGCCTCCGGACTGCCGGGATCGCTTTGCAACAGCGTCAACCGCCGCGATATCGACGCTTGTCCAGTATCGCGCGCCCGTTCCAGCGCAGCGCGGCGAATCGGCTCGGTAGCCATGTCGAAACCGTACAGCAGAACATTTCGCTCGGTGCGCGGTTCGATGAAGACGATCGAGGAATACTCGCTGCGCGGCTGCGCCGGATGCACGCTGTATGAGGTCAGGCCTTGATCGCGTACTTCCGCCTCGTGCGCGGGCAGACGTGCGCTCGGAAACACTTCCGCATAACCGATCGCGAGCACGCCGGGAAATCGCTGCTGTACCGACAGACTCTCGATGTACGCATGCCAGTCGTCGCGCGAAACTTTTTCCTTGACCTGGAACAGCGCCCGCGCGCCTTGCAGAATTTGCTCGTAGGCCTGCATGCGTTCGCGCAGCTTGAGCGAGAGCTCGCCTGCCCTGCGCGACCAGCGCGCCTCCGATGCGAGACTCGCGTCGCTAAGCGAGCGAGAGTACGACCACCCGACTGCGAGCAACGCGACGCCGAGTACGCAGAGCGGGACCAGACTCTGATAGATTGCGCGAACGATCCGATGAAAATGCATTGGCGATCTATGCGATGGCAGAGAGACGACCAGGGCGCCGGCTGAGGGAAGACCAGGGCGCCGGCTGAGAAACAGGCGTCTCGCTGGGGCCGCGCACGTGTGGATTTATCGGCGTGAGGCTGGGATACTTAAGTTGGCGGCACCCCTGGCACATCGACGTTTTCGACGTGCGTCCAGCCGGTTGATTCAGGTGTGCTCGCACTCACACCGTTGACACCTCCGCATGGCTTTAGGCAGGAGATCGAAGTGAAACTTGCAACAGCCTTCTTCGTTGCAGCGCTGATTTTGCGTGCACCGTTCGCGGCAGCCGATCCGCTGCTGACCTACCCACTCAAGATCAACGGCCACACGCTGCGCGCCGAGCTTGCGAATACGACCGAATCGCGACAGACCGGTCTGATGTTCCGTGATCGTATGCCGGAGGATCACGGCATGGTGTTCATCTACGAAGTGCCGGGTCGCCACGCGATGTGGATGAAGAACACGCTGGTGCCCTTGTCGGTCGCATTCATCAACGCCGACGGCCGCATTATCAACATCGAAGACATGCTGCCGCAGACCGAGGATTCGCATGCGGCGCAGGCAGTGGCCGCCTACGCGTTGGAGGTGAACGCGGGCTGGTTCAAAAAACACGCGGTCAAAAAAGGCGATCGCGTGGAGGGACTCAAAGCATTGCCGCCATCGCAATAGCGCCGCCACCGATCAGTCCGCCAAAACCCGGGCGGCGTGCCAAAACTGAAGGGGCCTTCTAGATGAAGGCCCCTTCGTACTTGCCGATATGCCGCCGATGCCGGCTCGCTACACCGTCGCTAGTGCAACCCGCATGGCAAACATGCTAATCACAAGCAATCGATGGCATCTGCGTTTCAACCGAGATTCTTGCTGACAAAATCCCAGTTCACTAGATTCCAGTAAGCGCCGACATAATCGGGACGCTTATTACGGTAATCGATGTAATAGGCATGTTCCCAGACGTCGCAAGTCAGCAGCGGCTTATCTGCAGTGGTGAGCGGCGTCGCGGCGTTGCCCGTATTGACG
>JBDTMS010000150.1:0-7869 GCA_039934195.1 Betaproteobacteria bacterium | reverse complement strand
GCATGCGCAGACACGTGCTCGCGTTGGTGATGATGCCCGACAACGGCTGGCTGACTTCGTGCGCGATCGATGCTGTTAGTGCGCCGAGGGTCGTGGCCCTCGCGACGTGTGAGCTCCGATCGAGCCTTGCCGAGTGCAGTTTCCGACAGCCGACGCTGCGTCACGTCCTGAACCGCGCCGATGTACTCCAGATGAGCACCGTGGTCTCGGGTCGCGTGCGCCACCAGATGCAGATACTTGACGGATTGGTCGCCCATCTGAAGGCGATGCTCATATTCGAATTCGCGGCCGTCGGCGCGCGCCCGCTCGAGCATATCGTGCAACGAAGCGAGATCTTCCGGGTGAACTCGCGTACCGATTAGCTCGAGCGTTACCGCCACACCGGGGGCAAACTCGAAGATGCGATAGAGCTGCTCCGACCAGTGATTGTGTCGGTCGGCAGACACCAGGAAAAACTGCCCGTAGAACTGAGATGTTGTGCCTTCGCCAGAAATGCCTCGCTGCGCTTGAGTGCGGCGTCACTCTGTGCACGTTCGATGGCGATGCTCGCGATGTTCGTGATCTGCTCGATCAGGCTTTGATCGAGTGCGGTGGGCGTTTTAGGCGCGTCATAGTAGATTGCGAAGGCGCCCAAGACCTTGCCGGCGGTGGACGAGATCGGCGTCGACCAGCAGGCCTTCAGTCCGTGCTCCAGAGCCATTGCGCACCATCGGTACACCGCCCATCGCGTCTCTGATGTCAAGTCATCCGCAATGACTTGCTGATTCAGGTAGGCCGCCATCGCGCACGGGCCCGAATCGACATTTACCGGTCGCCCCAATATCGAGGTGATAAAGCTGGCCGGAAGGCTCGGGGCCGCGCCATGCTCTAGACGTGCGCCGCTCGGGTCGACTAAGACGACACTGCAATAACACCCACTGGCCGTGCCCTCGACGAGTTCGCAAAGCGCATCGAGTATTCCAGGCATCGAATGACCGCTTGCGACCAACTCGAGCAGCCGCTTTTCACCGGCGAGCAGAGCTTCAGCCCGCTTCCAGTCGTCGATATCGCGCAGCAAGAGGTAGCAGAGGACTATTTGCCCCCGCATATCTCGCAGGAGAAAGCCGCGCGCATGGAACCATCGATACGCGCCATCGACGCGGCGGAGTCGAGCGTTGACATCATACGTAGTGCCGGTTTCGAGGCCGCCCTTCCACGCATCGATGACGACCTGAAGATCATCCGGGTGGAAGATGTCGCTCACCTGCCAACCTCTAATCTCCTCGAGCGTCGTGCCGAAATACTCGAGCGCCGGGCGGTTCACGTGTTCCACTACGCCCGCCGGGGTGACGTGGGCAGCGATGGCTTGATTGCTGTCGATGATCTCGCGAAAATGCTCGTCGCGCCCAGGCGGCCATAGCCACCAACGCGAATGCAGCGCTTCCTGCGACCGAGTTCGATCCGCGATGTCGGTGTTGATTCCGCACCACTTGACGACGTTGCCGGCTGCGTCGGCTAACGGCGAAACATGCACGGCAAACAAGCGATACTCGCCGTCGAACCGCCGCAGCCGCGCTGCCATTTCGCATGCCTCGCCGGAAGCCAGAATGGATCGCCAGTGCGCGAGCATCTTAGGCAGATCGTCGGGATGAATTGCACGCTGCCATCCCTCGCCATGAATCTCTTCAACGCTGAGACCGGTGTATTCGCACCAGCGCCGATTGACGAAGTCGACGTGGCCGTCGGGCAGCGCCGTCCATACCAGCCCCGGCAGCGCATCGACGATGCGGCTTAAGTCATTCTCCATTCCCATCTCTCGCACGCGTCATGGCGCAAGGATGCGCCACTTGAGGGCAGAGCGTCGATGATACTTTGGTGTCGATTTGCGCCGATGGTTTTGAGTTGCGCTGATCACCGCAAGGCCGAGCGGCACGGCGCTAGCATCCTGGCTCGCGCTACACGCAGCAGCGCGGGCGCTAGATTCTTCTTTCGTCTTCACGCGCGAAGACCGCGCCTAAGACGGATTTCGAAGCCGGTGACCGACACCATCGTGCAATAGATTCGCATCCACGCATCTGGTGTGATCGCACCGGTGAATCGGATTCGACGTGTGCCGCATTCGATGTATCGCGTGCGATCGGATCGGATCGCGGCAATTTCCTTCGGAGAATCAACCATGACTCAAATCGAAAAAATGCTCTACACCGCCAGGCCTCACCCCATTCCCGAGGACTTCGTCGTTGACCGTTGAGCTGGACTACTCGGCATCGCCATATCCGGCTTCTCTTGAGCCGGTACATCCAAACATGCAAAGGCATTCATCATGAAGGCAATCCAAGTCTTGATCGCCGCGATTCTCACCGGCGCAATCGGTGCTCCGATCGAGACTTCAGCCGAGGATAAATACCAGCAGACGAGTGCCACGGCGATTCGACTACCCGTCGAAGGCGACTTTCCTTCGCTCCGCAACGCGACAGAGTGGCTCAATTCGCAACCGCTTACGTCGACCGGCCTACGCGGAAAAGTCGTCCTTATCGATTTCTGGACGTATACGTGCATCAACTGGCTGCGCACAATGCCATATGTCCGCGCGTGGTCGGCGAAATATAAGGATCAAGGGTTGGTCGTGATCGGCGTGCACTCGCCCGAGTTCGAATTTGAAAAAAACATCGACAACGTTCGCCGCGCGACGAAAGACATGCGCATCGACTATCCCGTCGCCATCGACAGCGACCACGCAGTCTGGCGTGCCTTCGACAATCAATATTGGCCGGCGCTGTATTTCATCGATGCGCAGGGGCGCATTCGCCATCATCAATTCGGCGAGGGCGACTACGAGCAGTCGGAAGTGATCATTCAGCAGTTGCTCGCCGAGGCGGGAAGCAGCGGCATCGGTCATGAGCTCGTGGCCGTGGACGGACGCGGTGCGGAGGCCCCCGCCGATTGGGGCGACTTGAAATCGCCGGAAAACTACGTCGGTTACGGGCGCACCGAGAACTTTTCCTCGCCGGGCGGCGCAATGCCGGACAAAAGCCGCGTCTATGCGGTCCCCGCGCACTTGCGACTGAATGAGCGGGCGGCCGCGGGCGATTGGACGATGAAGAAGCAAACCACGGTGCTCAACAAAGCCAACGGGCGTATCGCGTACCGCTTTCACGCTCGCGATCTTCATCTCGTCATGGGACCGGCAATGCCGGGCGCCGCCGTGCGATTTCGCGTGCTCATCGACGGGCAGCCGCCGGGCGCTGCGCACGGCGTCGATGTCGACGCTCAGGGCAACGGTACAGTTAGCGAACAGCGGCTCTATCAGCTAATACGCCAAGCGAAACCTATCGCCGATCGGCAATTCGAGATTGAGTTTCTCGATCCCGGCGTGGAGGCTTTTGTGTTCACGTTTGGCTGAGCCACGCGGATCATTCAGGCCGCCGCGCTCGCGGCGGCCTCCTTCGTCGAGACCGCTCAAGCGGTTCTTCCGGCGCACGACGGTCAGGGAGTTCTAGGATATCGCCGGTACTCCGGTCGAGAGGCTACCCAATCAAATCGTACGGAAGCGCGGCGATATGGTCGGCGCCGCAATCCGCTGTTTCAACCTGAGTTGAGCTGATCATCATTCCTTCGCTGCCGGATATTGCCGGACTGGATGCGTACGAAGCCAGCGCGTCACGAGGTGATACCGAAGCTGTCGCTCAGCTTGCCATCAATGCGCTATCGCATCGCTGCCGGTTGAGTTGCGGCGAATACTGTTTCGAGAGAAATGATGTGCGAGAAATCAACCGCGATTGCCGCCGTCTTATGGGCGCTGCGGTCGTAACCGTTCTAGGCGTTGCCGGTCACCGGCCGCCGAAGCCGTTGAGCGGAATCGGGTGGGTGCGATCTCAGTCCTCACGTCTCTCCGCAAAATACAGCCCGTAGTCTTTAAGCTCATCGATCACGTTCCAGATGGTCTTGTTTTCCACCGTGACCGTGTTGCGGCGACCAGGCGATTCGCTGGTGAAGTTATCCCATACAGTCTTGAGACTGTCCTCCATCTGGAACCCGAGCTTGCCCAAGGCATGCTCGTACTTCTCGGCCGCGCCAGTGTAGATGTAGAGTACTTTATATGGCCCGACAAACACTTCATCGACGCCGACTCTGCCCCCGTACCCGAAGTTGACGCCACCGTCGTGAATCAGCAATTCTCCGTAGAGCTTCAAGATGTCGAGAAGCTGCTGATGACTGATGCCGTCTAGGTAGTACAAATCCTTGTGAAACGGGTCGCTAGACGACTGCCTGAGCGTCTTTTCGATCGACAAATGTGTACCGACCTCAAGTAGAAGAAATCCCGGCTCGGAGACTTCTGATGAGAGCACGTCGAACACAGCCTCCATCCTGTCGGCTGATACGTTCACAGTAAAGATTGTTTGGCCGTTCGGCGCCAGCTCGATCGCATACGCTTCGTGAATGCCCGATAGACTCGGTACGTCAATCCCCCGCGCCACCTGAAATGCCTTGTTCACAGTCGGCATCCGCAGTGGTTCGCCAAGCTCCTCACCACTGCAACGGCTCATGGTCACGGACAGGATCAGGATTGCGCCGAGCGTCACACGTAGCATGTTTGCCCATAGAAAATTGACCTGTACGACGCCAGCAAGGGCTGCGATAAACAACTTTGATTTCAGCAATCGGCCGGGATGAGAAACGAAGCTGTTTGCATGGAACCAACCTCGTGCCTGGTCCTCTGTCACCTTAACGCGCGTGCGCCTGCACTAACCGGAAACTGCGATTTCCACCACGTTCATCATTGCAAGCTTCCCTACGTCGACAGGCTCCCGAGTCCGAGCGAGAATCTGCGGCGTGATGCATGCAACGAGTTCCGCTGCGGATCGCGGTGTGCACGACAAACGCGCATCCGTGGCGGCTCCCTTCCGTCGGCGAAAACTTGCGCGATCCCGAGACAATACTCCCGCAATGTCGGTTTCTCTCACGCCTTTGCGACTCCGACCGCGCGCTCGATCCAATTGAGATTCGGATGACGCGTGTGCCATTCAGTCGCCTGCTCGTACGCATAGGCGACGCGCAGCGCCATTTCTTCTGCAAACGGCTTCGCGTAGATCATCAACCCGATGGGAAGGCCGGCGCCGGTGAGCCCGCAAGGTACAGACACCGCGCACAGATTGAGAAGATTGCCGATACCGCTGTTTCGGTGCACGCGCACGTTGTAATCGATGTAAGTCTCGAAGCTCGCGTCGATTACATTGAGGGGCCGAGCCGGCGCCATCGTGGTGGGGACGATGAGCGCATCCACATCACGCAGTGTCCAGCGCACTTGCTCGCGAAGCTGCGTGTAGCGTTGGAGCAGCGCCATGTAGTCAGGTGCAGACAGCGTTCTACCCGATAGCATTCGCGGGCCGATTACGGGGTCGAGTCGATCGAGATGGTTGTCGAGCAGATCACGATTTACCGCGCACGCTTCCGCCGCGATCAGCAACGGACGTTTTTCCTCCGCCCACGCTGCGGCGACCTCGGGTACGGCGACATTCGATACCTGTGCGCCTAGCGATCGAAACACAGCTCCGGTCTCGCGCACGGCGGCCTCGATTTCGGCATCCACATCGTCGAAGAACGTCGTCTCGCCGAATGCGATGCGTAGATTTTTGACGCCGTCCTTCAGGCCCCGCAAGGTGTCGTGCGCGGTAACTGCAGCGGTTGTTTCGTCGCGTGCGTCTGCGCCTTGCATCGCTTGATAGACGATCGCCGCGTCTTCGACCGAACGTGTGATCGGCCCCACGCTGTCAAGCGTCCAGCTCAGCGGGTAGACGCCGCCGCGGCTGACTCTTCCAATCGTCGTCTTCAATCCGACGATGCCGCACAGCGCGGCGGGCACGCGAACCGATCCGCCGGTATCGGTGCCGAGCGCCATCGGCACCAATCCGGCAGCGACTGCAACGGCGCTGCCGCTCGAAGATCCGCCGGGCGCGTGCGGCGTCGAATGCCACGGGTTATGCGGCGTGCCATGATCATGATTGATTCCCGACGCGCCGTAAGCGAACTGGACCGTATGCGTCTTGCCCATGAGCACCATGCCGGCGGCCGCCAGCTTGCGCACGACCGTCGCATCACGCGCAGCGATGTTGTCGGCCAGCATGCGCGTCCCGGCCATCGTCGGCACGCCTTTGACGTCGAACAGGTCCTTCGCAGCGTACGGAATACCCGTGAGCGCGCCCATCTCGGCGCCGCTCTTCAAGGCGCTTTCCGCAGCGTGCGCCTGCGCCAGAGCCCTCTCCGGCATCACGCGAATAAATGAGCGAAGCCGCCCATCGAGCGCATCGATGCGGCGAGTCATCGCTTCGGCGCACGCCACCGGACTGAGGCGGCCATCGCGCATCTGCGCCGACAAGCTGGTAATCGATTCGTATGCGAGCGCCGCTGTGGTCATGGTCATCCTTTGAGTTCGAAGACGTGATGGTGCCACGCGGCGGCCGGTGCGTGGCAAGTATCGAATATGTTGAGGGCGATTCCGGCGTAGCCGAATTCCTCGAGCGCAGCGCGGGTGCGTGACGATAGGTTAGCCAAATGTCCGCAGTCGCAAGAAAACAAGCCTGACCCTCTGCTTGATCGGACGGGTGGATTCGACTTCCAACCGCACCAGCTGGAGAAGGCTTAAGACAATCCACCTGCCAGGAGTGGCGCGCCATTGGCGGCAACATTTGCAATCGATTGCTTCCGCAGGTGGAGCGTAAGAGCCGCTATCTGGTTGCGGGGAAGATCGATGAGCGACAACCGTGGCCGCGCGCAACATCAAGCAAAGCTCCGTACTACGCGCTTCTCATGGTGCACAACCGTGGTCACGTGCAGAACTGTGGCCCGGACCGCGGCAAAGAGTTCGCCGCATTAAATGTGTAGTGCGAATCACCCGAGCGCGCATGTGCTTCTCCGACCCATTGCGTCTGTCAACGCCGATCGAATGAGAACACCAACGGCCCGCTGCGCCGATACTGTCCAAGAGGCACTGACTGCGCGGATGTCAGCCACGAAACAACTTGCCGGCATGATCCATACGTAGAATAATCGACCGCGCAAATGTTTCGGCTAGGGCACTACTATCAAGTACTAAGGTCTATTAGGTTTAAGGTCTACTAAGGTCGTCCGACGCGCTTTGCGTGATGTACTTAGATGTTGAATCACCCGTACTGATTCGGGCTTGGAATGACAAAGACGTCAGGACATGCCGCGGATCCGGCGCGACGACGGGGCGCACGCAATATGAGCACACACGCAGAAGTCACACAGTTCCAAGCGGACCACCATCCTTTCGTCAGGACGGAAGATTTTGCCTCGGAAGAGGAGTTTTGCCTCTATCTTATGCATCGAAAAGTATACGAGGTCGCCGCCCTACTCAGTCGTGACAAAGCTGTACTGGATCTTGGGTGCAATACCGGCTATGGCACCAGCATTGTCGCCGCGCAAAGCAAATCTGCAGTTGGAGTCGATGTATCTAGAGCTAGTGTAGAAGAAGCTCGTCGAAACCACCAACAACCCGGACTGACCTTTGAGGTTATCGACGGTTTTGCACTTCCATTTGCCGACGCCTCGTTCGATGTAGTAACGCTTTTTCAGGTTATTGAGCATCTACCTTAGCCGTTGCCGGTACTAGCAGAGTTAAAGCGCGTTCTGACCAATGATGGAATTGCGCTGATAACAACGCCACAAACGGGAATTCGCCTTGACGAAGGCATGCAGCCGTGGAATCCGTTTCACGTGCGCGAATATCATCCAGACGAGCTTCGAACAGAGTTGCTCAAAACATTTCCTACTGTGATCGTCCAGGGTCTTTTCGCGGCCGACGCACTGTACGCGGTCGAGCATGGACGATGTCAACGAGCCTTGATAGGCGCGAGAAAAGCAGCGAGG
>JBDTMS010000149.1:0-7900 GCA_039934195.1 Betaproteobacteria bacterium | reverse complement strand
GTTCGGGGCAAGGCTTCGACCAGGTGATCAAGGTGCGCGTCGACGCAGCAGCACGAGGGGCCGACAACACCGTCGACGCTGCCGCATAGGGATAACAGTCGAGGCCGATGCGCTGATCCTGCATGTGCTGGGCGATGAATGCGAGCGTCTGCTCCGAGCGGCCGTAGTTCGCGACGCCGTTGACCTTGTGGTGCGAGATCACGACCGGCACGCCGATCTCGCGCGCGATACGAAACGATTCTTTTAGAGAATCCATAACGCGATCGGCTTCGTTACGCATGTGCGTAACATAGAGCGCTCCAAATTCGCGCAGCGGCTGAAATGCAGCGATGATCTCTTGCGTCGGCGCCGCCGCAGCCGGCTCGTAGTAGAGCCCGGTGGAACCGCCGATGGCCCCAGCCATCAATGCCTCGCGCACCATCGTGCGCATGTGCGCGATCTCGGTCAGCGAGGCCGCTCGCGTGACGTCGTTCATCGTGATCACGCGCAGCGTTGTGTGTCCGACCATCAATGCGGCGTTGATCGCGGCCGGTCGCGCACTCAGTTCTTCGACGTAGTCGGCAAAGCGCGGGAAACGGAACCATTCGCCTTCGGTGTCGAGCAGATCCAGCGGCGGCGTGATCGGCGCCCGCATGCCGGATGGTGCCGGCGCCAGCGAAATCCCGCAGTTGCCCGCGATGACCGTAGTCACGCCCTGGCTCAGCTTCGGCGTCATCTCCGGCCCCGACAGCAGCAGCCGATCGTCGTGCGTATGCGCGTCGATGAAACCCGGCGCGGCGACTTTGCCGGAAGCGTCTATTTCGAAGTCTGCCTGCGCAGCGTCCAACGCACCGAGTTGCGCGATGCGATCGCCGCGAATGCCGATGTCGCCGCTGTAGCGTGCGGCGCCGGTGCCATCGACGATGGTGGCGTTGCGAATCAAGAGATCGTAAGAATCGGTCATTGGGGTCGCTCGTTCGATTCGTTTGCGCTTAAGCTCGACTAGTCGATCGCCACGTGCGTACCGGCTTCGCCTGCCAGCGCACGCCCGAGGTTCGGCGGATTCGTAATGATCGCACGTCCGCCCGGCGAGCTTTCGAGATAGGCCACGATCGCGTCGATCTTCGGCGCCATGCTGCCTTTCGCGAAATGACCTTCGCCGACGTAGCCTCGCAATTCCGCCAGGGTCACGCGATCGAGCCAACGCTCGTTGGGATGACCGAAATTGAGCGCGACTTTCTCGACGCCCGTGGAAATCACGAACAGCTCCGCATGCAGATCGCGCGCGAGCAGGCTCGATGCATGATCCTTGTCGATCACCGCTTCCACGCCCTGCAGCTGACCTTGCGCATCTTCTCGCACCGGGATGCCGCCGCCGCCACACGCCACGACGATGTGACCGAGATCGATCACGGCCTTGATGATGTCGAGCTCGACGATGCGGCGTGGCTGCGGGGATGCAACTACGCGCCGCCAGCCGCGTCCCGCATCTTCGGCAACGGTCCACCCGAAATCGGCGGCGAGACTGGTCGCGACGTCCTCATCCATGTAGCCGCCGATCGGCTTGCCGGGGTCCTTGAATGCGGGGTCGTTCGGGTCGACCAGCACCTGCGTCACTATCGTTGCGACTTTGCGCCGCAGTCCGCGCGCCTGAAATTCGTTGTACAGCGCGCGCTGAAACATATAGCCGATCGCGCCTTGCGTGTCGGCATCGGCGTAATCGATCGGCACTTCCGGCACGACGCCCTTTGCGATGCCGGATCGGCGCAGAATGAAGCCGACCTGCGGGCCGTTGCCATGCGTGAGCACCACAGTCCAACCAGCTTCGACCATATCGGCAACGTATTGCGACGTCATCGCGGCGGCGGCAAATTGATCGGGGATCGACTGATGCTGCGCATCGACGATCAGTGAGTTGCCGCCCACGGCGACGACTGCGATTTGCCGCGCTTGGCTCATGCCGCCGATTCGGCCCGCGCAGTCGCTTCGCTTTCGGCAACGCTGCTTGCCAGGGCGACGATGGCCTGCGCGAAACATTCGAGCGGCGCGCGGGTGATGCCGGCACCGATCTGGCCGACACCCGCTTCGCGATGCGCGATGCCGGTATTGATGATCGGCAGGATGTTGGTGTCGAGCACCTTGCGCGCATCGATGCCCGCCGGCGTGCCGGTGAAGTTCATCGCCGGCAACGTAAACGCGTTGTTGCGCCCGAGCGTGATGTGCGTCATCTCGCGCGTATTCGCGATCGCATCGTCGGGCGTACCGCCGACGAACTGCACGATCGCCGGCGCAGTCGCCATCGCAAATCCACCCAGCCCCGCGGTTTCGGTGATCGAGCTGTCGCCCATGTCGGGCGCCGCGTGTTCCGGCCCGTACGTGGGGAAATATAATCCATGCACGATCGGCGCGGACGCTTCGAACCAGCGTGCGCCGGTGCCGGACAAGCGAATGCCGAATCGCACGCCGTTGCGCGACATCGCCGTGACCATGCTGCTGTCCGGCACGTTGTGCGCGGCATCGAGCATGGCCTTGCACGCCGCCATCGACAGATTCAAAAAGAAATGATCGTTGCCGGCGATTGCACTCATGGCGTCGGCCATCTTGGCGTGATCGAATTTGCAGCGCAGTGCCGCCGGCACGAGCTGCTTCAGCAGCAACGACGATGCGGCAGCATTGCGATTGTGCAGCTCGTCGCCCATTTGCAGCGCCTGGGCCATCATCGGCTTCAATTCGAGCGGACCGAGCTTTGCCAACGTCGCCTTCAACGCCGGCGCCATCACTGCTGCCATCCATTGCAGTCGTTTGATCACTTCGGCCGAATGCGCACCGAAGCGCAGCGCTTTGCCGAGACCTTCGTTGAACGTGCAGTACGCGCGATTGCCGCCGCTGGCGTTCTCGACGACCCACACCGGCATCGAAGGACTGACCACGCCCGCCATCGGACCCACCGTTGCGTGATCGTGCGTGGATTCGAACGCGATGCCGCCGCTGTCCAGCAGCTTGCGCGCAGCGCCGACATTGGCCGCCCAGCCTTCGAACATCACGGCGCCGATGGCAGCGCCTTGCATTGGTCCGCAGGTTTCTGCCCACGCGATCGGCGGACCGGCGTGCAGCAGCACGCGTTCGCGCAATACCGCAATCTGATTGCGTGCAAGATCGACGTCGATCAACATCGGCTGCGCGGCGAGATAGTTTGCGTAAGCGAGCGCGTTGGCACGTTCGACCGCGGGATGGCCCGTCAGTCGCGCGAGGTCCCAGCCGGTCGCCCGGTCGCCGCCGGCCGGCGGTGCCCACTCGACCTGCACGACGCTGCCGCCGGCCTGCGCGATCGCATCGCGAAACGCGAGTAGCCCGACGTTGATGATCGCGTGGCCGGATTCGAATAATTTGCTCACTTACACCTCGTTATGCAACGGGACGTGCGTCGCGGGATCGGGCTCGTGCGGGTGCGCGGCCGGCGATGATGTTGGCGGCGAGGCGAACCGCCTGCGCGTTGCTCTGCATAAGATGCACACCAGCCTCGCGCAACGCCTGCGTTTGGCGCGCCAAACCTTGCGGATCGCGATCGGTGCCGCACACGAATGCGACGAAAATCACGCTGCGCCCGGCTTGCGCCGCTGCTGCATTGGCTCGCTGCAGCGCCGGCACTAATTCGGAGGCGGGATCGGCGTGGCTGCCGTAGCCGAGTACGACGTCGAACAAAATTACCGCCGTCTCGGGGTCTTCCGCTTCCTTGACGATCCGCTCATTACGCAAACGAAAGTCGATCATGGGATGCGGACGCCCGCGCGTGAACACATCGTCGCCGAGATCGATCAAACTGTGCCGCTGACTGTGCCACACGTCTTTCATCGCACCGTCCGGCCGTAACGGCGCATTGGAATACACATCGGCCAGACGCTCGTCCAGCAGCATCGCGGCTTCGTAACAAAACGTACCGCCGCTGTAGAGACCGCGCACGTACCGCTGCTCGAGTGCGAGCTTCGGCAAACCGGAAGGCAACGGCAGCGCGAGATCGTACGAGACACGCGGCGCAATTCCCCGTGCGAGATCCGCAGCGGTACGCGCGGCGTCTTCCAGCGTCTTCACCGGATAGATCCCGGGGCGCGAAATGCTCGCGCGATCCGCTCCGAGAAAATTCACGACGACCGGCTTTCCCGCGCCCGCCGCCTGACTCAAGATGCGCCCTGCCACCTCTGGCGCCGGCGGCTTCGAAATCAGCACGATCACCTTCGTCTCAACATCCGCTGTCAGCTCACTGAGCGCGGTGGAAAACGTAATGCCGCCGATATTGCTGTGGAGATCGCGCCCGCCGGTGCCGATTGCCTGCGAAATGCCTAAACCCAAATTATCGATCAGCACGGTGATCTGCTGCAGACCGGTTCCCGACGCGCCGATGACGCCGATCGCGCCGCGCTTGACCACGTTGGCAAAACACAACGGAACGCCGTTGATGATCGCCGTGCCGCAGTCCGGACCCATGACCATCAAGCCGCGCGCCTGCGCGAATTGCTTCAAAAGCAATTCGTCTTCTTCCGGCACGTTGTCGCTGAACAGCAGAACGTTCAGACCCTGGCGCAGCGCCTTCATCGCCTCCGCGCCGGCATATTCGCCAGGCGTCGAGACGAGCACGAGATTCGCGTTCGGCACGGTCGCCAATGCGGATTGAATGCTGCGCGGAAGTACAGTGGCCCGTCCAGCAGACGAGCCCACATCGGCTTGGCGCGTGAGATGTGCCACTGCCGTTTCGACGGCGGCCGGCAGCGCGGCCGCGTCGCCCTGCACAACGATCAACAAATCAGCCGTTCCGGCGTCGCTGCCGTCGATCTCGAATCCGGCTTCGGCGAGCAGCGCGAGATTGTTTTCAGTCGCCATTACGGCAGAAGCTTGCGAGACGCCGTCCAACTGCGTCAGCACAGACGAGAGCTGCATGAGCGATACCGAGTCTCGATACTCTCGGCGTACGACTTTGAATAACGTGGCGGGCTTGGTAAGCGGTGAGTCAAGCATCGAGCGCAATCGGTTCCGGTTGATTTTCTACTGTTGTATTTGCGACCGGCTGAATTGCGACCGGGTGATCTGATTCTGGGTGATGTGATACCGGGTGATCCGATACCAGGTGATCGGATATCGGGTGATCCGATATTGGGTGATCCAATATTGGGGCAGCAAACGCACGCGGGTCCCAGCCGAGTAACAGGCCCAATACAGCATCGGCGCCCGAGCTGTGGCCGATGCGCAGCGCTCGCGCGGCAGTGATCGCGACACGCTCGTCATCGCCGTCGGCAATCGCGCGCACGAGATCGACCAGCGGTTCGGAAAACTCTCCCTCACTCGCATCGAGAATGAACTGGCGGCTTATCGCGCCAGTCTTCGTGGTCATCGATTGCATCGGCGCGCGCAGTTGTTCGAGCAACGGCTGCAGCGTCGCGTCCAGCGAAATCTGACTCCAAAGCGCCGCCAGATAACCGACGATCAAATCATCGCCGGACGGCGTCAAGCCGACACCGAGACCGATTATCGCCGACAGCGCCGTCTCGATCATGATTGCATCGCGCGCAACGGTGGCGCGTGCGAGTAGCGGAAGAGTGGTCGCCAGCCTGCGCTGGAGTGCTGCATGCAGCGGCGATGCAGCTTCGTCAGGCAATGACCAGCACGCGAACAAGCCGCCGGATCGCGAAGAGGCCTGCAGCATTCGCCACAGCATTGCGAGCGAATTGCATGTCGCGGGCGATGTAGGATCGACCACATGCTGCGAAACTGCGCCGTCCCAACGCACAGCTCGGGACAGATCGATGACCAGCGCGGTGTGCTCGAGCGCCAATTCGCCGGTGCGCACACTCACCTTCGTACCGGGCCGGATCACCGCGTTGAACGTGAACGATTCGGGCACTTCGCAAGCGATCCCGTGCGGCGCGTTGCCCAGACGACAATCGAGCAGCGTGACGAGCGTGCTGTCTGGCATTTCGAGGTTGCAGGCTCGCGCGAACACGCTGTGCACGGTCGCAATTTCGAATCGCATCGGCGCCAGACGGCCGACGCTGCGCGCGGCTATGCGATGCATTGGTAAGGCCGCCCGCGAAACCGGCGCTCGGTCCCAGTGTCGGAGTCGATGTCCTGGGCCGTCCGCGCCGCGCACATCGCAGTCGCGCAACTTCTCTTCGCTTGGTACGCCGCGCGAGCAGCCGTCCACTCGCATCTCGCTTTTTGAAGATTGCCTTGCGCCTTGATCATTGCCAATTCGTCGCTGCCTTCGGAACGAGAACTTCGATGGTGTTTGGATCCTTACCGCGTCTCTGCGTGCGATCGCAGTTCACGCCATGATTGCACAGGATCGGCCTGCGGTCTTTCGACAACGCCTGCGTCGCGCACTATGACTGAGCCCATGCACCGGTGCCATCCGCAATTCAGGCGCCCCGATCCGCACCGTCACTTCTTCTAGTGTGCTGTCCCATCAATATCTTGTCGAATTCCGGCGCTCAGATAGGGATGAACCGGAGGCTGCGCATCAACACCAATAGCGGTTGGAAAAGCTGCGAAATCGGCGCCAGGCAAGGCGCGAACCGGAACGAGGTTGCACACCTCGTGAGGATTCGCAACACAGGATGGCGTCGATTCTCGCCAGGTTTTCGGCAAGTTATTAGTGGGACAGCACACTAGGTATACTAACTAATAGCCAACATCGCATGGAGACAAACGCAGTGTCGATGACGATTTCAGCTCTCCTCGCCGACTATCGCAGCGGCAAGCGCACACCGTCGGGCGTGGTGGAAAGTCTGCTGCAACAACCCGATGATCCCGCGTATGCCTGCACCTGGATTCAGCGCGTCGATGCAGACACATTGCGACGACGTGCGCGCGCGCTCGAAGATCTGGTGCGCAACGATCCGCAGGCAATCGAGCGGTTGCCGTTGTACGGCGTGCCGTATGCCGTCAAGGACAACATCGACGTCGCCGGTCTGCCTACGACCGCGGCATGCCCTGCGTTTTCCTATGTCGCGCCGCGCTCGGCGACAGTGGTTGAGAAACTCGAAGCCGCGGGTGCAATGCTCGTCGGCAAAACCAACATGGATCAATTCGCGACCGGGCTGGTCGGCACGCGCTCGCCGTACGGCCCAGTTCCGAATTCTTTTTTGCCGGCGTATATATCCGGCGGCTCGAGCTCCGGGTCGGCGGTGTCGGTCGCGCGTGGACAGGTCAGCTTTTCGCTCGGCACCGATACCGCGGGATCGGGACGTGTGCCGGCGGGGCTCAACAATCTGGTCGGGCTCAAGCCGACGCGCGGCTTGATCAGCGCTCGCGGCGTCGTGCCCGCATGTCAATCGCTCGACTGCGTTTCCATCTTCGCGCTGACGGTTCCCGACGCTATTGCTGTGCTCGATGTCGCGAGCGGCTACGACGGTGAAGATCCGTATTCGCGCGCGGCCGTGCCGTCGTCTGCGTCGTGCGGCGCTTCGTTCCGCTTTGCCGTGCCGTCCAGATTGGAATTCTATGGCGATGCGCAAGCCGAAGCTGCGTTCACTAAGGCCGTTGGTGTGCTCGAAGCGCTGGGCGGACAGCGCTCGGAGATCGACTTCACCGTCTTCCTCGATATCGCTGCGCTGCTCTATGAGGGCCCGTCGGTCGCCGAGCGCATGGCCGCGATCCGGCCGTTCTTCGAGAAGCATGCGGAAGAAATGCATCCGGTGGTGCGCCAGATCATCGGCGGTGCATCCCGCTACGATGCCACCGATACCTTCACCGCGATGACGCGATTGCAAGCGCTGCGCAAAACCGCGCTGGCGGTGTTGAAAACGAGCGACGTGCTTATCGTACCCACCGCGCCGACCGCTTATACGATCGCCGAAGTGCTCGCCGATCCGATCGCGACCAATCGCCGCATGGGCTATTACACCAACGCCGTCAATCTGCTCGACCTCGC
>JBDTMS010000148.1:0-7905 GCA_039934195.1 Betaproteobacteria bacterium | reverse complement strand
TATACAAAATGGATCAGATCATGGACGGCGAGCTGGATGATTTGATCGACGCGCTGACCGCGGAGCATCAGACCGAGCAGCTCGCCTCCCTGGCCGAAGAGGCGTGAGCGCCGAATCGTCAGACCAGATTCTGCGCGAGGATAGCGAGAGTCTCGCCAGCGTCCTCGATCTAACATTAGACGACGCCCGCCGCGAGATCCGACTGTTGCTCACGCGTGCGCTGCAAGTCGACCCGGCGCATCTTCTCGCGCATCCCGAGCGCATCGTCGAAGCGCACCAAACACAAGCCTACGGCGAGATGTACAGCCGCAGACTTGCCGGCGAGCCGATCGCCTACATTCTGCGCGAGCGCGAGTTCTATGGCCTGATGTTCGAAGTGGACGCGTCGGTCTTGATTCCCCGACCCGAAACCGAGCTGCTCGTGGATGTCGCACTCGAGCACCTTGCCGGTGAGGACGAGCTGCGCGTACTCGATATCGGCACCGGCAGCGGCTGCATAGCTGTGACGATTGCGAAGTTGCGCCCGCAGATCCGCGTGATCGCCATCGATGTTTCACGCGGCGCGCTGGCGATGGCGGCGCGCAATGCGGATCGCCATGCCGTGTTCAATCTCGAGTTGCGTGCGGGAAACTGGTTCGCGGCGGTCGCCGGGATGCGGTTCCACATGATCGTGTCCAATCCGCCGTATGTGGCGCAGCACGATCAACATCTCCAGCAGGGCGATTTGCGGTTCGAACCCAGCGTGGCATTGGTTGCCGGAGCAGATGGCCTCGAAGCGCTGCGCGAGATCATCGGCAATGCGCCTCGCTACCTGCTGCCGAATGGTTGGCTGTGCGTGGAGCACGGCTACGACCAGGCGGACGCCGTGGTGCATCTGATGCGGCTTGCCGGCTTGCGCGAGATCAGCTCGCGGGCTGACCTTGCGGGCATCCGCCGGATCGCCGCCGGTCGTCTGCTTGAAGCAACCTCTTGAAAGGGCTACCATGAAGCTCAATGTATGTGCCCAGCAGCCGGGTACTTTCTACGATTTGGACGGAGCGCTATGGACACCAACACGACAGACGTCAAAGACCGAATTCAGCAGCAGGTGAAGCAAAATCGCGTAGTGCTGTACATGAAGGGCACGCCCGAAGCGCCGCAATGCGGTTTCTCAGCGGCTGCGGTGCAGATGCTCGATGCCTGTGGTGTCGAAGAAGTGGCCACGGTCAATGTGTTGGCCGATGCCGATATCCGCCAGGGCATCAAAGAGTTTTCCAGCTGGCCGACGATTCCGCAGCTGTACGTCGACGGTGAGTTCGTCGGCGGCTCGGACATCATGCGCGAGATGTATCAGAACGGCGAGTTGCAGAAGCTGTTCGCGCGCTGAGTTGCAACACTCAGAATGAAACAGGGCCGGCGAAATCGCCGGCCCTGTTTTTTTGTGGTAATCACGACTGACCGCGTCTAGTAGGGTTCTTTGGCGCTTTTATTGGCCGGTTGTTTGTTGAAGGCTTATTTGCCGACCGGGGTGCAGCGGATCACATCGTCCTTCAGCACGCAGCGGGAATCGCCGACCTTGAACTGGGCAACCGACTTGCCATCTTCCATCGCGACCAGAATGCTGTCGTCCGCGGCGTGGGCGGAGGCGGCACACAGCAAGGTTGCGATCAGAAGGCTGTTCAGAAGTTTGGCGGCGGTGGTCATGATTTGTTGCTCCCGTACTGCGTTTTCGATGTGTCCAATGTACGGTTTGGACCCCTGCTGCCGCGCCGAACTAATGCCGCCGGAGCTGTGCGAAATTCACGCTGGCCGCAGCGGCCGTTTTGCTTGCAGGTCCGAGCGGCGCGCCGGCGATGGCATCGGGAAGCCCGGAATGAGGAAGGGCCGGCGATCTCGCCGGCCCTTCTAGTTGAAGCGTCTGGTGGGAACCTCGTGGGCCCGCGACCGGCCGTTTATTTGCCGACCGGGATGCAGCGGATCACGTCGTCTTTCAACACGCAGCGGGAATCGCCGACCTTGAACTGGGCAACCGACTTGCCATCTTCCATCGCGACCAGAATGCTGTCGTCCGCGGCGTGGGCGGAGGCGGCACACAGCAAGGTTGCGATCAGAAGGCTGTTCAGAAGTTTGGCGGCGGTGGTCATGATTTGCTGCTCCCGTACTGCGTTTTCGATGTAGCCAATGTACGGTCTGCACCCTTGCCGCCGCGCCGACCTAATGCCGCCGGATCTGTGCGAAATTCACGCTGCGGCTTTCACGCGATGAGCGAGCGCAGAAAAGCCGGCGGGTTTCGGCATAACTGCTATGCGAACAAGGGCGCTTCTGGGTATGCGCGCTACAGGGTAGGCTGCGACCCTGGGTTGGTGCATCGCTGGGTTACGAGCGCGTTAGGAAAATATGCCGAGCGGTTGAGCGGCGCCGTTAGCGGACGGGCGCGGCAGGCCGCGCAACACGAAGTGGTATAAAATAAAAACTGTATAGCGAGACGTTCCGTATCGAAATTCGAACACCCACGCGTCCAGTCGCCGCTTCTGATTTCGGACAGGAACCACTATCATCTAAGCACGCAGCATGCGACCGCAGTCTTAATCGCATGCTGCGCTCGCTTGTGAAGTCGCGCCGAAAATATAACGCAGAAAAATTTCGAAGACGTATGACTCAACCGCTGAATTTTCGCTCCGTCGCGGCATCGCGAGACGCTAGCGCACGCCTGGAGGTAGTCGTCCTATGATGGGCCTGGTACGGCTCGCCTTACGCCGGCCTTACACTATCGCGATTTTAGCCTTGCTGATTCTGTTGCTGGGCGGGCTCGCGGTCACGCAGATGGTTAAGGACTTCTTCCCGAAGATCAATATCCCGGTGGTCTTCGTCGGATGGAACTATCCCGGTCTGTCCGCCGAAGAAATGGAACGCCGCATCGTCATCATCACCGAGCGCGCATATTCCACCACCGTAAACGGCATCGAGCGCATCGAGTCTTACTCGATGCCCGGTATCGGCCTAGTCAAGATTTATTTCCAAGAAGGCAGCGACATCGGCGCGGCAATCGCGCAGATCAACGCGACAAACGGCACGATCCTGCGAATCTTCCCACCTGGAACCACACCGCCGCTGATCATCCAGTCCGACGCGGCAACGGTGCCGATCGTGCAGATGAATTTCTTCAGCAACACGGTGCCGGAAGGCGCGCTGTTCGACCACGCGCTGAACTTCGTTCGCGTCAAGCTGTTCACTATCCCGGGATTGACGGTCCCCGCGCCGTTCGGCGGTCGACAACGGCAGGTGAACGTCGACCTGGACCCGCCGTTGATGCAAGCCAAGGGCATATCGCCCTACGATGTCGTCAACGCGCTGCAGACGTCCAACGTACTGGCGCCGGCGGGCACCGCCCGTATCGGAACGATCGACTACAACATTCTCACCAATGCCAGTCCGCAACTAGTCGATCAGTTTCGCGACATGCCGCTGCGGGTCGTGCGCGGCGTGCCGGTCCTGCTCGGGGATGTCGCCAAGGTCGGCGATGGCTATGCCGTGCAGTCCAACATCGTGCACGTAAACGGAAAGCGCGCGACCTACCTCACGATTCTCAAGCATTCGGATGCGTCTAGCCTGGACGTCGTGAACAACGTGCGAGCCCTGCTGCCGGACATTCAGAAGGGCGCGCCGCCCGACGTCGACATCAATCTCGATTTCGATCAGTCGGTCTACGTTCGCGCTGCCATCAACAACGTCACTAGTGAAGCGGTGGTCGCTGCCGGCCTGGTGTCACTGATGGTTCTATTGTTCCTGGGCAGCTGGCGCAACACCATCGTGGTCATCACCTCGATTCCGCTGTCGATTTTTGCCGGCATTCTCGGGCTGTTCTTCACCGGGCAAACGATCAATCTAATGACGCTCGGCGGCTTGTCGCTGGCCACCGGTATTCTGGTCGACGATGCAACCGTAGCGGTGGAAAATATTCACCGACATCGCACGATGGGTCAGCCGCTTACGGTCGCGATTATCGATGGCTCGCGTGAGGTCGCCCTGCCGCGAACCATGGCGACTTTGGCGATTGCAATCGTGTTCATCCCGGTTGCCTTCTTGTACGGCGTGTCGAAGTATCTGTTCATTCCGCTCGCCCTCGCGGTGGTTTTCTCGCTGTTCGCCTCGTACTTTTTGTCCTTCACCCTGGTGCCGATGCTCTCACGCCAACTGCTGCAAAACGAGAAGCACGGCGGTACCGGTTGGGCTGCGCGGGTGAATCAGAAACGCGAGAACGTACTTGAAGGCATGCGCGAAGGCTACGGTCGGGTGATGGGGCTCATCATGCACCATCGCGCGTTCGTGATCGTTTGTCTGATTCTGATCGGCGCAGTAAGCGCATTTCTTCCGCGCGTAATAGGGACTGACTTTTTTCCGGCTGCGGACGTCGGCATTCTAAAATTGCATTTCCGCGCGCCGATCGGCACGCGGATCGAGGAAACCGAAAAGGTGGTGCTGCAGGTCGAGGAAGAGATTCGCAAGCTGATCCCAGCTGGCGAGCTGGGCACCATCAACGACATGCTCGGCGTGCCGCTGTTCTACAACCTTGCATTTGTGCCGACCGACAACATCAGCGGCATGGACGCCGATATCCTGATCTCGCTCAAGGGCGAACACAAGCCGTCGGTCCATTACCAGCGCGAAATCCGCGAACGGGTTCTGCCGAAGTTTCCCGGCTCTACGATGTATTTCCAGAATGCCGACATCGTGACTCAGGTGCTGAACTTCGGCTTACCCGCACCGCTGGACATTCAAGTGCAAGACGCCAATTTCGAGCGCGGGCAAAAATACGCAGGGCGCCTGCGTAACGAGCTCGAGCGCATACCCGGCATCGTCGATCTGCGCCAGATTCAAGTGCTCAATTATCCTGCGATGCGCGTCAATATGGATCGCGTGCGTGCCGCGCGGCTAGGACTCACTGCGCGCGACGTCGCCAACAGTCTGCTGACTTCGCTGTCTTCGAGCATCTTGATCGCGCCGTCGTATTACCTGGCACCTAACGGGGTCAATTATCTGGTGTCGGTGCAAACGCCGATCCAGCGTGTCGAGACCGTAGATCAATTGATGAGCACGCCGATCACACAGGCGGGTGGTGGCATCATCGACGGCACGCCAACCGCGGCGCTCAATGCTGCACCGTCGGCACCGGTTAGTCGCCTGCAGAATTTCGCGAGCCTCCGCCCGGAAACTTCATTCCAGTCAGTCAGCCATTACACCGTGCAGCGCGTGATCGACCTTGCGGCCAACATCGAGGGCCGCGATCTCGGGGGTGTCGTCGACGATGTCAAGAAAGCAATCGACAAGCTAACCTCGGAGAAGGATTTCCCGGCTGCCGCGAAAATTTTGATCCGGGGACAATATCAAGTAATGCAGGCGTCGTTCACTCGTCTCATTGTCGGCCTGCTGCTGGCCATCGTGCTCGTCTATGCGCTGCTGGTCGTATTGTTCCAGTCTTGGATCGACCCGTTCATCATCATGATGGCGGTGCCGGGCGCGTTGATCGGGATTCTGTGGATGCTTGCGATAACCGGCACGACGATCAACGTCATGTCGCTGATGGGCGCGATCATGGCGGTCGGCATCGGCGTTTCCAACTCGATTCTGGTGGTCAGCTTCGCCAACGATGTACGCGTCGCGCATCCCGAAATGGGCGTCCTCGAAGCTGCCGTCGAAGCCGGCAAGACGCGCCTCCGGCCGGTGCTGATGACGGCGCTGGCGATGATCATCGGGATGGTGCCGATGGCGATCGGCTTAGGCGAAGGCGGCGAGCAGAACGCACCGCTCGGTCGAGCCGTTATCGGTGGGCTGGCGATGGCGACGATTGCTACGTTATTTGTTGTCCCGGTGGTATATACCTTCCTGCGCCGTGGCAGGCCTGTGATGCACGAACTGGACGAGCGCTTCGCGGCCGAGATGCGAGAGACCGCCCAGGGTGCGCACTAGAATGGCGAGCGCATTGCATTCCTGCTCAGCGCTGGGCGAATGGCTCATTGATTACCGTGCGTTTCTTCGATAGGACATTAATATCATGGCGGCACAGCGTCGCGACTCGTTCGTCATTTTCTACATCGTTGCCTTCGTCGTGGTCGCAATTGCCGCGGTAGCGGTCTACCTATTCTGGTCGGGCAAACAGAAACATCTGGAAGCGGAATCCAAAGCGCGCGCGGCGCAGGTTGAAAAAGGCCCGGTGCTGGCGACAGCAATTTCCACGCGTGGGCCGGACGTGCGGCGCATTGCCTTGCTCGGCGAAGCGCATCCCTATAAAACGGCGACGCTCTATGCCAAAGTCAGCGGATATCTGGCGCGCATCGCAGTCGATGCAGGCGATCACGTGAAGCAGGGGCAATTCATTGCCGAGATCACTTCGCCCGAGCTCGATTCGCAATATCGGGGTGCAATGGCATCGCTTTCGAATCGACAGAAGCTGGCCGATCGCACGCGCGATCTCGCTGAAAAAGGTTTCTATTCGCAGCAGTCGCTCGACAACGCAACGACGGACGTATCCACCCAGAGCGATGTGGTGAAAGAGATACGCACGATGCAGAACTATCGCATCCTGACCGCACCGTTTACAGGTGTCGTGACGATCCGTTACGCAGACCCCGGAACGCTGGTAACTAACGCCACGACCAACTCCTCCAACGCGCAGCCCGTCGTGCAGATCTCCGACACGTCCAAGCTGCGCGTTACGGTCTATGTCGATCAGGTAGACGCAGCCTTTGTGAAGCCCGGCACCAAAGTGGAAATCAGCGATTCGAGTAACCCGGCGATCAAAGGCGAGGCGGTGATCAGCCGCGTCAGCGGAGAGCTGGATCCGAAAACGCGCACGATGGCTACGCAGGTCGACGTCGACAACACTAAAGGTACATTTATCGCCGGCAGTTTCGTCGCGGTTTCCGTGCTGATACCTGCACGCAGCTTTATCGAAGTGCCAACGGCGGCCTTAATCACTCGGGACGCGAAGCCGTACCTCGGTGTGATCACCGACGACAGCCGAATAAAGCTGACTCCGATTGAGATTGCCGGCACCGACGGCAAGATCATCCGCATTGCGAACGGCATCGATCAGGGTACACGCGTCGCATTGAATGTCCCGAGCACGCTTTCTGACGGCGTCAAGGTGAGTCCCGCGCCGCCGACGCCGGCTCCCGGCGCCGCGCCTGCGCCACCGCCGGCCGCCGGAACCGGCAGGTCGCCGAAGCCGTAATAGCTTGATCGACCGCGAATGCGGTCGATCGTAATTCATCGGTGTGTGCGCACGCGCGTGCCGTGCGGCAGACGTTGCCGAATTGCGCCAATATCGCAGTAAATGAGGTGCGAGCGATGACGCTGGTTGTGTTCAACCTCACGCCGCTATAATGCTGCGTATGTCCGATACCGAACATCCACGCAGCTACCACGACATGGGCGGATTGCCCGCCGGTCCGGTCGAGAAAACCGAGCACGACTACGTGCTTTGGGAAAAGCGGGTCGATGCGTTGCTCGTGCTGTTGTCGGGTAAGGATCGCAGGCTCATGACGGTCGACGAGCTGCGCAAGAACATCGAGGCGCTCGGCCCCGAAGCGTACGATCGCATGAGTTACTACGAGCGCTGGATCCATTCGGTCGCGCAGACGCTCATCCAGCGTGGCGTGATCAGCATCGACGAGCTCGGCAGCAAAATGGCGGAGGTCGAGCACCGCCATCAGCGGGGCGACCTGTGAACACGTCGACCGCTGGCGATCGCGCCGGCAAAGCCCGTGCGTTCCCGCCGCAGTTCCAGGTCGGCGATCGCGTGCGCGTACGCGAAGCGTATCCGATCGGCCACGTGCGCACGCCGTGGTACATCCGCGGCCAGGTCGGCGTCATCGAGCGCCTGTGCGGTGCCTATCCGAATCCCGAAGAGCTCGCGTATGCGCGCAG
>JBDTMS010000147.1:0-7933 GCA_039934195.1 Betaproteobacteria bacterium | reverse complement strand
TTGGTCTCGAAATTTCCCGCCGGCACCATGTTGTTCTGCTTCTGCAGCACCGCGAAGATCTGCAGCGGATCGATACCGAGCGTGGCGAGCTTCTTGTGCGACATCTCGATGTACACCTTCTCATCCTGGTCGCCCAGGATGTCGGCCTTGCCGACGTCAGGTACCCGCAGCAGCTCGCGCCGCACGTCTTCGACGTAGTCGTGCAGCTCGGAATACGAATAGCCATCGGAGGTGAACGCGTAGATGATCCCGTAGGTATCGCCGAACTCATCGTTGAAGTAAGGTCCCTGTACTCCGACCGGCAAGGTCGAGCGAATGTCGCTCACCTTCTTGCGCACCTGATACCAGACATCGGGCACCTGCTTGGGCGGCGTGAAATCCTTGAGCACGACGAAGATGAGCGATTCGCCCGGCTTGGAATAACTGCGCGCATAGTCGAACCAAGGCGCCTCCTGCAATTTCTTTTCGAGCCGCTCGGTCACCTGCAGCTCGACTTCCTTCGCGGTCGAGCCCGGCCACAGCGTACGCACGACCATAACTTTGAAGGTGAATTCGGGATCTTCGCTTTGTCCGAGCTGAGCATAGGAATAGGCGCCGGCGACGAACAGCGCGACGATGAAATACAGGATCAGCGCCTGATGCTTGAGCGCCCATTCGGACAAATTGTATTTAGTGATCACGCCGTGCCTGGGTTAGGTAACTGCGGTATGCGTCATGGCGTTGCGTCGGCGATGACCTTCACCGTCTCGCCGGGATTCAATTTGTGCACGCCCGCGCGCACAACCCGATCCCCGCTCGCAAGGCCGGCGACGATGGTCACGTAATCCTGCGTATAGCGGCCGACCTGCACCGGTCTGAGCGTCACCTTCCCGCTCGCGGGATCGATCACCCAGACCGCCGGCGCATTACCTTCCTGGAACAACGCAGTGAGCGGCAGACGGGCCACTTGTTGCACACCGGCATTGCCGTCCAGCAGCACGTTGGCCGTCATCCCGAGTTGCACGGCGGCATCGGCATTCAACAGCGTAACTTTCACAGTGTACGTGCGGGTGGCGGCGTCGGCGCTCGGCGAGACCTCGCGCACGCGGCCGTCATAGGTCTTGCCCGGCATCGCCCACAGTGTGATGTGGACGCGGTCCGCGGTCTTCAGCTCCGCCAGTCGATTCTCGGGAACGCTGACCGCCACTTCGCGCTCGTCCAAGCGTGCCACTTTAACGACGGTCTGCCCCGCAGTTACAACCTGGCCGGCTTCCGCCTGCACGGATGTCACCACGCCGGCTGCGTCGGAGCGCAAAGTCGTGTAGTCGGTCTTATTGCGGCTCAAGGATAACTGCGCAGAAGCTTCCTGCAAATGTGCCGCGGCGCTGTCGAACACCGACTTGCGGCGGTCGTACTCGGCCTTGCTGACGAATCCCTTGGCGACGAGATTTTTGTAGCGCCCCAGATCGATCGTCGCCTGATCGTAGTCCGACTTTGCCGCGATCATCTGTTGCCGTGCCGCTTCGACGCCGAGCCGCTGATCCTGCGGGTCGAGCCGGGCGAGAGTCTGCCCAACCTTCACTTCGGTACCCACTTCCACCAGCCGCGCGACGATCTTGCCGCCCACCTGAAATCCAAGCGCGCTTTCCCATCGCGCGCGCACATCGCCCGTGTAAGAAGCGGCTTCGTCGTCCGGCGCCAGGGCAACCGTGATCGCATGCACGGAGCGCACTTCGCTATGCTGATCTGCGGGCTTTTGGCATGCGGCGAGCGCCAGCAGCGGTAGCGCGAGAAAGGCTACGCGCAGCTGTGAATGCCACGTGCGGCGAGTGCGCGAGGTCGCAGCCGCAGCATGCGTCAGCAGATCCGAACTCGGTAATCCGTCGTGAGCCATACGCTCCTGTGTGCCTCGGCGGGTCGACACCGCCGCCGAGGTGAAATCTGCCGCGACAAAAACGTCATAGCGTTGCATCTGCCTGCTCACTTGTAGTTGTTATTATTGTTGGAGGCATTCGGATACGACGTCGCACTTAAGCGCGCGTTCCGGCGGTACGCACGCGCGCACGGGACGGCGCAACGGACGGCGCGAGCAACCCGCTCAACAGGACCTCGAGATGCTGTTCGATGTAGCGACTCGGGTCGAGCTGGCTGACACCGCAATAATCGAACGAGTAGCGCCAAATCACCGCCAGCACCAGCGGCGCGAATACCAGCCGGCTGACATATTCGGGATCGATCGCGCGGAGCTCGCCACGGTCGATCCCCCGCTGCAATGCTTTGCGCACCAGCTGGTAACCCCGAGTAATCACCTCGTCGCTATAGAAACGACCCAGCTCGGGAAAATTGCGGCACTCGGAGACCATCAGCTTGATCAGGCCGGCATAGGGCGTCGACCCGATCGCCGCCCACCAGCCCCGCATCAGATCGCCGATCAGCGCGGCCGTGGTGCCGGTGTGTCCCGAGACCATTTTCTCGCCGCGCTTGAGCACGGGGACGACGCCCTCGCGCACGACGGCTTTGAACAGTTCCTCCTTGCCGGCGAAGTATAGATAAACCGTCCCTTTGCTGACACCCGCGCGCTTGGCGACGTCGTCCAGCCGGGTGGCAGCATAGCCGCGCTCGACAAATAGCTCCAGTGCAGCGGCCAGCAATTCGGTCGGCCGTTGCGCTTTGCGTCGGGTCCAGCGAGGTTCGGACATTGGATCGATCTACTGACTAAATTACTAACCGGTCAGTAATGTACGGAGCGCGCCGAGGGCAAGTCAAGCTAAACGTTGCGCCCTCGAGCACGAGGGGATCCTGCCGGGAGACTTGGCCGCAGCGCGCGCCGCCGCACGGGCGCGACTGAGCTTGAAGCGCTTCAGCTCGAAGCGTGCTCGACTGTCAGTGCCGGCACGGACGTGGGCAATGCCAGCGGCGCAGGGGCCAGGCGTCGACGCAGAAACTTGCGCACGGCGCGCCAGCTGCGTGCGCTGGAAAGGATGTCGAAATGGTCGGTGCCGGGAATATGGACGACTTGCTTTTCTCCCGCCCACGCATCGATTAGCTTGAGCGTGTGCCGATGCGGCACGACCTCGTCGCGCTCAGCCATCAGGATCAAAACCGGGGTTTTGGTAGCCACCGCGTAGGTCACCGATGCGAACGTGTGACGCAACAGCAGCCGGACCGGGCTCAACGGAAAGCGGCGGCGGGCAATTTCGAGAACCGAGTCGTACGGCGTAATCAGTACGGCTGCGGCGATCTGCCGGCGCGCGGCGACGAACGCGGCAACGCCAGTCCCCAAACTGCGCCCGACCAGCGCAATCCGTTCCGGATCTACGCCGGGCTGCGCAGCGAGCCAGTCGCACAGCTCGAGCGAATCGGAAAACAACGCGTTCTCGGAAGGCTCGCCTTCCGATGAGCCGTAGCCGCGATAGTTCACCGCGAGGACGTTGGCGCCGGCAAAAGTACCGGAGATATCGGATAACCACGACACTTCCTCGCTACGCCCGCCGAAGTAAATGATGGCCGGCGCGGACACCGGATTCGAACGCGATGGCCGATACCACCAGCCGCGCAGGCGAACGCCATCGCGCATGCGCAACGTCACTGCACGGCGGCGATGGCCCGGCCCCGTCGGGCGCGTTACCGCCGGCGTGCGCGTCGGATTGAAAACGAGACGATCCTGGAAAAAGTACAGCGCAGCGGTACTGGTCAGGGGGACAGCCAGCAGCCCCCCGAGCTTGAGCGCGGTTGCGAGCCAGCTGTGCTTGGTTTGGGGAAACAACCGCATGATGAATCCTTTTGTGCTGCAGTGATGCGCTGCTGTGGTCGATAACGTGTGTACGTGCAAAGCGCTGACGCACGCAACGATTCTATCCGGGGCGGCCAGCGTGGGAGCCTGAGAGATTGTTATTTCTTACGGCGGAAAACGTCCGGAGTTGAATTGCAGCTTCGCAACGTTGAGATTGGCGTTGCAGCACCCCATACTCTGTAATTGACCACGTGCCGATGACTACAACCTTGAACGCAATTCGTCCGGCTGCGGTGGCGGGCGCTTTCTATGCGGCCGGCGCCGATGTGCTCGCGAGCGATCTTCGCGCGTTGCTTGCCGGCGCCAATCCGGCCGCCGCGGACGCGCGTGCGCCGAAAGCGCTGATCGCGCCGCACGCCGGCTACATTTATTCCGGGCCGATCGCGGCCAACGCCTACGCGCTCCTTGCGCCGCTGCGCGGCCGCATCGAGCGCGTCGTCCTGCTCGGGCCGGCGCATCGCGTCGCGATCGAAGGCTTGGCGCTGCCCGGCGTCGACGGGCTGCAAACGCCGCTGGGAATCGTCCCGGTGGACGCCGCGGCAGTTCGCGCGCTCACCGGCATGCCGCAAGTCGTCGTCAGCCGCGACGCGCATGCGCAGGAACATTCGCTCGAGGTCCATCTGCCGTTTCTGCAAACCGTACTGGGATCTTTCTCGGTCGTGCCCCTGGTGGTCGGACGCGCATCGACCGAGCAGGTTGCGGAGGTGATCGAGCGGTTGTGGGGCGGCGATGAAACCCTGATCGTCGTCAGCTCGGACCTGTCTCACTATCTCAGCTACGGCGACGCGCAAGCCACCGATCGTCAGACCACGCGAATGATTCTGCAACGCGAGTCGCAGATCACTCACCATCAGGCGTGCGGTGCGACACCGGTCAACGCTCTGTTGTCGGTTGCGCGCTCGCGTGGGCTCACGCCGGAATTGCTCGATTTGCGCAACTCAGGGGACACCGCCGGCGATCACAGCCGTGTGGTCGGCTACGTCTCGATCGGATTCTTCGCCGGCGGCGATGCTGCGATTGCGTCCGGCGAGACCGCAGCGACAGCAACGCCGCGCGGCGAAACGCTGATACGACTCGCCCGCGCGGCGATCGGCGATATGTTCGGTCTCCAGATTCCGGCCGACCCGAGTCCCGCGTTTTTGCAGGAGCCTGGAGCGAGCTTCGTCACCTTGACGCGCAATGGCCGGCTGCGCGGCTGCATCGGCTCGCTCGAACCGCATCGCACACTGCTGGACGACATCAAGGGCAATGCCAAGGCGGCGGCGTTTCTGGATCCGCGTTTCACACCGTTGACGCAGACCGAATTCGCGACGACCAGCGTCGAGGTGTCCCTGGTGTCGCCGGCGGAACCGATACCCGCCCGCACGGAAGAAGAAGCGCTGAGAAACATTCGTCCGAATATCGACGGCTTGATTCTGCAGCACGGTAGCCGGCGCGCGACGTTTCTGCCGCAAGTCTGGGAGACCTTGCCGCAGCCTCTGCAGTTTCTACGTGAGCTCAAATGCAAGGCCGGACTCGATCCGACGTTCTGGGCCGAAGATATCTCGCTCTTGCGCTACACCGTCGAGAAGTTCAACCAAGCCGACGTTCCCGGCTCACTGCAATGACAGATAGCAACGTCGCCATCGACAGCGGTCTCTACCCGGGGCGCTATTGGCATGCGCTCGACGACGGTCGCATTCAGTGCGATCTGTGTCCGCGCGATTGCCGTCTGCACGAAGGCCAGCGCGGCGCCTGCTTCGTGCGCCAACGAGTCGGCGACCAGATGATATTGACGACTTACGGCCGCTCGTCGGGCTTCTGCGTCGATCCGGTCGAGAAGAAACCGTTGAACCATTTTTTCCCCGGTTCGGCGATTTTGTCGTTCGGCACCGCGGGCTGCAATCTCGCGTGCAAGTTCTGTCAGAACTGGGACATCTCGAAATCGCGCGACATGGATCGCTTGATGGATCAGGCAACGCCGGAAGCAATTGCGGCGGCCGCGGTCAGCGCAGGCTGCAAGAGCGTCGCCTTCACCTACAACGATCCGGTGATCTTCGCGGAATACGCGATGGACGTCGCCGACGCGTGTCGCGCGCAAGGCATTCAAACGGTCGCGGTTACAGCGGGTTACATGCACGAGCAGCCGCGCCGCGATTTCTACGCGAAGATGGATGCCGCCAACGTCGACCTGAAAGCGTTCACCGAAGAGTTCTACGTGAAGCTGACCGGCGCACACCTGCAGCCGGTGCTCGACACGCTCAAATATCTCAAGCACGAAACGGATGTGTGGTTCGAGATCACCACCTTGCTCATTCCGGGCAAGAACGATTCGGATGACGAGCTCACGCGCTTGTGCGCATGGGTCGCGCGCGAGCTCGGCCCCGACGTTCCGCTGCACTTCACCGCGTTCCACCCGGATTACAAAATGAACGATCTGCCGGCGACACCGCCGGCGACGCTCACGCGCGCACGCGACATTGGTTTGCGCGAAGGCTTACGCTACGTCTACACGGGAAACGTACACGATTCGGTCGGCGGCACGACGTTCTGTCCGGCGTGCGGCGAAACGCTGATCGTGCGCGACTGGCATCAGATCTTGAAGTATCACCTCACCGGCGACGGCCGCTGCCTGTCGTGTGCCGCGACAGTCCCCGGACGTTTCGAAGCGTTCAAGGGACAGTTCGGGCGCAGACGCGTACCGGTGCGAATCGCCGCGACGACTTAGCTCGAGCCTTCGCGCGCAACGGTTCGGAATTAACCGCGTCGTTCCGCCGAGGCGATGGTGTTCGCCAGCAGCATGGTGATAGTCATCGGCCCGACGCCGCCCGGCACCGGTGTGATCCAGCCGGCTGTCTGTTTCGCAGATTCGAAATCGACATCGCCGGCGAGCTTGCCGTCCGGCAAGCGATTGATGCCGACGTCGATCACGATGGCGCCCGGCTTGATCATGTCGCCGCTGATTAACCGCGGCTTGCCGATCGCCACCACTAGAACATCCGCACGCCGCGTGTGATCCGCAAGCACGCGGGTTTTCGAAGTGCAGATCGTCACCGTCGCGCTGCGCGCCAGCAGCATCAGCGCCATCGGTTTGCCGACGATGTTGCTGCGGCCGACGACGACCGCTTCTTTCCCTGCAAGCTCGGCGGCGATGCTGTCGAGCATCGCCATGCAGCCAGCCGGCGTGCACGGCGCGAATCCCGCGCGGCCGACCACCAGGCTGCCGACGTTATGCAGATGAAAGCCGTCGACGTCTTTGCGCAAATCGATCGTCTCCAGGACTTTAGTTTCATCGACTTGCTCGGGCAGCGGCAACTGCACGAGGATGCCATCGATGTTTGCGTTTGCGTTCAACTGCTCGATGCGTTCGAGCACCTGCGCTTCGGTTGCGCTGGCCGGCATCTCGTGCAATTCCGAATGTATGCCGATGTCGTCGCACGCTTTGATCTTGTTGCGGACGTAGACGCGCGACGCGGCATCGTCGCCGACGAGAATTACTGCGAGCCCCGGCTTGCGCCCTGTCGCTGCGAGCTTTTCCACGCGCAGCTTGAGCTCAGCGCGCAGTTTCGCCGCAAGTGCGACGCCATCGATGATTTGTGCGGTCATGTGCTATCTAAGCGATACGGTCCGCGGGATCGCGGCCGGCAATTTCAGAAGGATCAAGCCAGGGTGGATGATGCGAGCGCGCTGCCGTCGCTCGCCTTCTCGATTTGTGCAAGGGTGGAATAAAACACCGGGCCATCGCCCATGTCGGACACTTCCTGGGTAGTCAGCGCGTTCACGTTGACGCCCCCTCGCATCTTCGACCCCCGCAGTTGTTTGGGCGCGCCGATCACACCTGGCAGCAAGCCGTCGACGACGTGCGCATAGCCGAACGCCTCGCCGCGGTCGTTGAACAGGCGGCACAGATCGCCTTCTGCGATCGCGCGCTCCGCGGCATCCTGCGCGCTGATCTCGAACGTCGGCCGGGACATCATCTGCTGCAATCGTTCGACGTGCTGAAACGTGGCGCCGATAAAGTAATGCGTCGCCGCGCTCAACACCTGCAGCGGAAATAACTTGCGTCTTTCGGTTTGCTCGAACCCTTCGCGCTCGACCAGATGCGTAGGCAGTGGATCGAGTCCAAGCTTGGCCAGCGCCGCGGAATAGATCTCGATCTTGCCGCTCGGCGTTGGCCATTTG
>JBDTMS010000146.1:0-7999 GCA_039934195.1 Betaproteobacteria bacterium | reverse complement strand
ATGGCAAACGCGCACCGCTCGCGCTCGGCGCGCAAATCAAGAACGGCGACACCATCACGACCGGAGCGGGCTCGCGCGTGCTGTTACGCATGACGGAAGGCAGCGCGGTCAAGCTCGGCGAGAATGCACGCTTCGACCTCAACGATGCGCAAAAAGGCGACCGCGGCCAGCCTTCCTATCGCGCCAGTCTAGGCGTGCGCCAGGGAGCGTTCCGGTTCACCACCGCGCCGGAGCATAAAGCGCATGCTGCCCGCGATATCAAAATCGAGCTCGCGACCGTTACCGCAAGCATCGTCGGCACGGACATCTGGGGCAAGTCCGGTATCGATCGCGAGATCGTTGCACTGATTGAAGGCAAAGTCGAAGTGTCTCGCAAAGGCGATGCGCCGACCACGCTCGACGAGCCGAACAGCGTATTCGTCGCACCGACCGATGCGAAGCCGACCTCGACGATCAAAATCACCGTCGCGCAACTCAACGCATTCGCGCAGGAAACGGAGATTCGGCCTGGCTCGGGCGCTAGCGGCAGAGGCGGCGACTGGAAGGTTTATGCATCGCGAAGTGCGCGGGCTGAGGACGCCGCGGCGGCGCTCAATCGCTTGAGCGATGCCGGCTATGCGGCATCGATCGAGCGCGCGATGTTGCAGGGGAAACAGGTCTATCAGGTGCGCATCGCAGGCGTGTTGAGTGAAGCCGATGGCGTAGCTATCGCGGTGAAGCTGCGCGTCGAGCTTGGCATTCAGGACGTGCGCGTGTCGTTGTAGAACGGGCGCACGCTCGCGTGACGGCGAGGGGTGTCGATAAAGGGCCGACGATGGGGCAGCGAGGTGCCGCGCCATCGTCGAAAGCGCTACTTGACGGTAAAGGTTTTGGTTCCTGCGGATTTGTCGTCCACGAACACTTCGACCTGGTAGTCTCCCGCTGGCCAGCCATCCGGCTTGCTGACGTGGAACTCGCTGGTCGCAGGGCCGCTAGGCGTGATGGTCTGCGTTTCTTCATGCACCACGGCTTCTGTGCCGTCCTTCTTGTACGTCCACTTGGCTTTGATCGTCGCCGTGCCGCTGCCGATCGTATCGACCGATGCGTAGATCGTATCTTTCTTGTCGAAACTCTCGCCTGCCTTGGTAACTTTCTTATCGGCGCCGACCGCTGTGCCCAGGCTGATCGTACCGACCGTGACGCCGGCCGCTGGCGCCGCTGCTTCAGGCGCTGGAGTGGGCGCGGTGACGGGAGGCGGTGGTGGCGGCGCTTCCTCTTTCTTGCTGCACGCACTCAGTACCACCACGCAGGCGGCAAGCATGGCGATGACGTATTTCTTATTCATGAGCAGTCCTCGATTTAGTTATGGGCGGAACGTTCAGAGCTTTAGTTGTGAGCCAAACCTTCAGAGCGGGGGCGTTCAGAGCGGTGGGATCTTCAGCTTCTGCCCGGGAAATATCTTGTCCGGATCTGTCAAGATGTCCTTATTCGCCTCGAAGATCCGTTTCCACTCGTTAGCGTTGCCGTATTCGCGTTTGGCGATTTTCGAGAGACTATCTCCCGACACGACTTCGTAGATCTTGGTCGCCGTCGAGCTGGAGCCGCCCTGCACGTTGGAGAAATCTGGCATCTCGCTCATAGCAATATCCTTTTCAATGTTGAAAATTCACGAGCGCACGCACGCTGTTTCGGGGGGGTCGAGTCTACACCGTGGATCGTCGTGCTCTACGTTGCGCACGGCCCCGTCATGGAGCCGTGATTACTGCCCGAGCGCAGCAACCACCGCTGCGACCAGTTGATCCTGCTGCCAGCGCTTACCGTTCGGATCGACGCCGGTACGCACGATAACCAGGTCGTGGCCGGGAACGATAGTCACGAACTGACCCTTGTTACCCGCCGTGGTATACGTACCGGCCGGCACACCCGGCATCTGATCGAGCAGCCAGAACTGTGCGCCGTAGCCCCATTGGCCGGCAACCGGCGCGCGCGTCGGCGCAGGCGTGCTGGAGAACTTGACCCAGCCCTCCGGCAACAGGCGCTTGCCATTCCAGACGCCGTCGTTGGCGAGCAGCAAACCGAAGCGCGTGATGTCGCGCGCTGTCGTATAAGTCTGGCTGGAGCCGACGAAGTTCCCGAGATGATCGACTTCCATGCGAGTGTGATACATGCCGAGCGGGTGCAGCAGCTCGTCATATGGATAGCGCAGATAGCGCAAGTCGTCGCCCAGCCGCTGTCGCAGCGCGCGCAGATACAGGAGTGTATCGTTGTTCGCGTACTTCCAGCGCGTACCCGGAGCGGCTTCCAGCTGCGTCGTGGTGACCGCGCTGATCACGTCCTGCCCGCCGAAATAAACCGCGTAGGTATTGTCGCTGCCGCTGAATAATCCACTCGACATCCACAGCAGATGTTTGAATGTGATTGCCTGCCGCGGATCGCCCGGATAGCGCCATTCAGGAATGTTCACCGGTTCGTCGAGATTCAGCAGGCCCTGCTTCGCAGCAATCGCGAGCAGGGCCGCCGAGATACTCTTCGAGGTCGACCACGTGCGGTAACCGGAGTGAATTCCGAACCCGGGGCGGTAGCGCTCCGCAACGATCTTGCCGCCCGTGACGACGATCACACCCGTCGTGACAACACCGCCGGCGTCGCCGCCGTAGGCTTTGCCGTCGAACGCGCGCTCCAGTACCGGCGCGAGCGCAGAATATTTCGGATCGATACCATCCGCCGGCAGCTCGACGCGATCACCGGCGGGAAACGCGATGCCCGAAACGTCCGGCGCCGGCGGGTAAGCAACATAGGGCAGTCGCGCAACATCGGCGACGGTCCATTGCGGCGGTATTACCGTACAGCCCATGCTGTCGCGAAACGCCGCGATACGAACGATCTTGCCGGAAGCATCCGCGGCCCTCACCAGGCGCCGTTGCTCATCGATCACCGGATCCGGATAACCCAGATTTTCCGTATCGATGAGCTCGATCTTCTTGATGTCTTCGAGCGGCCGGCCCGCGAAGAAATGCGCCGAGCAAGTGAACAGCGCGCGGTACCCGGCAGCGATCAACGGCTCTTCGAGCTGCGCGATCCCCGCCGGACGCTGGTAGGGCGGCGCCGCGAAAACAGCAGCGGTAGACAATAGCGATACAACGAATACGGCGATGCGATTCATGCGCGTCCTTTGCATTGAGCTCGATGGAGCGCGAGCGTAGCATCAGATGGATCGAGGTGCGTCGCAGCGCCTACGCACGGCAATCTCGTTTGCTCCGGTGTTGAATCGCCGCGCGGCTTACAATATGCGATCAATTTCAGGAGCAAACGATGACGAAAACCGTAATGGTCACCGGGGCAACGTCCGGTTTTGGTGCGGCAGGCGTGCGGCGCTTTGCAAAAGCAGGCTGGCGTGTGGTCGGCACGGGTAGACGCGCCGACCGGCTGCAGAAACTGGCCGAGGAGCTTGGAAAGGACGTCTTCGCGCCGGCGCCATTCGACATGCGAGAAGCTGGTGCGATCGACGCTGCCCTCGCCGCTCTGCCCGTCGCGTTTCGCGACATCGACGTGCTGATCAATAATGCTGGTCTCGCGCTTGGCACCGCGGTCGCACAGAAAGCCGACATCGAGCAGTGGCGCCAGATGATCGATACCAACATCACCGGGTTGGTAACACTAACCCATCGCATGTTGCCCAGCTTGATCGAGCGCAAAGGCGGCATCATCAACATCAGCTCGGTTGCTGCCAGCTATCCTTACACGGGGGGCAACGTGTACGGCGGCACGAAAGCGTTCGTCACGCAGTTCTCCCTCGGCCTACGGTCCGACCTGCAGGGCACCGGTGTGCGTGTCACCGCAGTCGAGCCGGGCATGGCAGAAACGGAATTTACCGTGGTGCGCACCGGTGGAAATCAAGCGGCGTCGGATGCGATGTACAAAGACGCGCATCCGATGGTTGCCGCGGACATCGCAGAAACGCTGTTTTGGATTGCGACACTACCGCCGCACTTGAACATCAACCGAATAGAGTTGATGCCGGTCAATCAATCGTTCGCCGGCTTTCAGGTGCATCGCGACGCTGCGAACTAACATCGCCCGAGTACATCCCCCGACCCGCGACGCTGCAAATGAGAAAGGCCGGGGCACCAGCACCGGCCTTTCGATACCCGCACGCTGCGACTCAGGGAGATGAGCTGACGCAACGCACTTCTACGGGTGGGACACGCCGATCTAGATCGGCGTGTTGTTCGTTAACACTTAGCGCGGCTCATGTCGGTCGGGTCGCTGTCGCTTGCGCGCTGCGATTCCCTCTCCATCGCCGTCGTGCCACTACTGCGCCCTTCATTCGGCGCGTTCACAACGCCGACCGGGCTGCTGTCTTGCGCTACGGCCGAGTTGGTGCTGCCCTGCGCTGTAGGTGAGCTCATCTGCGCGTCGGAGCGGGTGTCGTTCGCGGCTCCTGGGAGCGAATCGCTGGTCACGACGTTAGCACTGGAGTTCGCCGAGTACGACGTGCTACCGGATAGGATTGCGATGCGGTCGCTACCGACGTAGCCACCTGCGCGTCCGTAGCCCTGTGGCTCGATGGCCGCCGCGGCATCAGACGACGATTGCGTCTTCGCCCAGGCCGCGCCCGCAAGGGCTTCGGTCTTATGCCACGCGGTTGCCCCATAGGATTTCATTTTGCCGAAAAAGCCGTCGCCGGTTGCGCCCGTCGTGCGCTCGGGTGTCATGGGCTTCGCGTCGAGCGAGAAAGCGTACACGCTGTCTCGACCGTACTGTTGATCGATCGTTTGATCCGCACGCGTTTTCACGACATCGCCCATATCGGCTGCGAACGCTGCCGAGAGCGGGACGGAAAGCGCCACTGCGAATACGAGGGGCTTCACCAAGTTACGTGTAGGTCGACCTTCTTTGCGTGAGTTGTTCATATCGAGACTCCTATCGTAGTTGGTAGTGCTCTTCATCGAGAGCAACGTTCACGTGAACGTATGGCTGCATTAAACGCTGAAAGTCGCGATTGCAGAATCAGACGAACGCCGTTCTTCTTGCCAGCCTTATCCTGACACTACCGTGCGCATGTCTGTCAGACACACGACCACGCAGCAAGCAACTATCGAAGCAGTGTTTTTTCCCAGGAAGCGGCAGCGGTAGTGGCAGCGTCCCTACACCATTTGCTCTTTCTGCTAGGCTCCTATGAGGGCTCGACCGGCGCTTGTAACGGTCGCGCTACGAAAACCTAAACCAGGGAGGATGCAGTGAGCACACTTTATGGCGATGCCCAGCGTGGGTTTCAGGATCGATTCGACACACGTCGGCTTGCCGACAAGGTTGCGGCCATCGCCGTTCATGCGCAAATCAGCGACATGGACAAAGCGTTCATCGAGGCGCGCGACATGTTCTGGCTATCGAGCATCGATGATCAAGGGCGGCCCACCGTGTCATATAAAGGCGGCGATCCCGGGTTCGTGCGCGTCGTCGATGACACGACCATCGCGTTTCCGCTCTACGACGGCAACGGCATGTTCTATTCCGCCGGTAATATTCGCGGCCAGGCAAGCGTTGGCTTATTGTTCATGGATTTTGAGCGACCCAATCGGCTGCGCGTGCAAGGCATCGCGAGCGTGAGTGAGAGCGATCCGCTCATCGATGCATTCGGCGAAGCAGTTCTGGTAGTGCGCGTTGCCGTCACCGAGCTGTGGCCGAACTGCCCGCGCTACGTGCATCGCTACGACAAGGTACAGGCCTCGCGCTATGTTCCGCGTGCAAACGTCTCGACACCGCTCGCCGGCTGGAAGCGCATTGACCTGTTGCAAGACGATCTGCCGGCGAAGGACAAGGGCCGCGCCGAGCGCGCTGGCGGACTGGTCACAATCGAAGACTGGTTCGGCAAAGTGGCGCAAGGCGATCCCGAAGCGTGATGCAATCGGTCTCGAGATAAAACCGGTCACGAATCCACAGCTCTCGCAACTATGCGCATCGAGATCATTTGCACGGGCGACGAGGTCCTCACCGGCGCCACCATCAACACCAACTTCAGCTACATGAGCCAGAAGCTGGGCGACTTCGGCCTTGCCGTGCGCTGGGCGACAACCGTGGGCGACGATCGCGAGACGCTTTCGCAGGCATTCGCGCTCGCCGGTGAGCGCGCCGATGCAGTCATCGTAAATGGCGGACTCGGACCGACTATCGATGACCTATCGCAAGAGGTCGCTGCGCGAGCGGCCGGGGTCGAGCTCGTGTTCAACGAAGACTGGTACGCCCGGATGGAAGATTTCTTCCGCCGCCGCAGCCGCGTGATGCCGGCGAGCAATCGCAAGCAGGCCATGCTGCCCGCAGGGTCCGAATTCCTCGACAATCCAATCGGCACCGCATGCGGATTCGCGCTCGACATCGGCCGTGCGCGTTTCTTTTTCACACCGGGTGTCCCGCGCGAGCTGCATCGGATGCTCGAGGAACAGATCATTCCGCAGCTGCTCGCGCGAAGCGGGCGGCAGACCGCGATCTTTCTCAAGCGCTTTCATTCGTACGGCATCGGCGAGTCGCGTGCCGACACGTTGCTCGATGGTCTGGAATCGATGGTGTCGGACGGCAGTTTGAAACTCGGCTTTCGCGCGCACTATCCGCAGCTCGAGACCAAGCTCACCGTGCGCGGCAGCGACATGCAGGACATCCAGCGCAAGCTCGATCCGGTGGTCGCTGAAGTTCGCCGGCGGCTGGGTAACTTCATCCTCGCCGAAGACGACCAGAAGCTGGAAACCGTTGTGCTCGAAGCGCTCGCCGGTACGCAAGGTACGCTCGCCATCGCCGAGACTTTCACCGGCGGCGCCATCTCCGCGCGCATTGCGCCGCTGGCTGGCGCAGAGAAGGTTTTCCGCTGCGGCATCGTCGCGCGCGACCTGAGCGAGATTTGCGCGAACGTCGAGCTCGAGAGTCCGCTGACTGCCGGTGAGCTAACGGCGAAGACGGCCGAAACAGTCGCGCAGGCGACGCGCCGGCGAACCGGTGCGACGCATGCGCTGGCGGTGCTGATCGAGCTCGACGAAGGTGCAGACCGATTGGAATTCGGCGGCGTCATCTGGCTTGCGATCGCGACGGAGCACGATGTCGTGTCGCGCCGTAGTCGCATGCTGGGCGGTCGCGACTGGGTGCGCATCGGCGCGGTTGAAATGGCGCTGGATTGTTTGCGCCGCTATTTGCAAAAGCTGCCGATTGACGAGCGCGTCGACTTCGAGAAAATTTAGTTCGCAGAGCACCGAACGGGTTCGCTGAAGCGATAGGACTGCGCATCGGCGTGCCACCGTTCCCACTTCTTTTTTGGAACTTCCCTTATGAATGGCGCCGAAAGTCTTGTCCGAACCCTCCTCGCGAGCGGCATCGATACCTGCTTCGCCAATCCCGGCACATCTGAAATGCATTTCGTTGCCGCCCTCGATAAGGTCGAGGGCATGCGCTGCATACTCGGGCTTGCCGAAACGGTAGTGACCGGTTGCGCCGACGGCTACGCCCGCATGGCGGGCAAGCCGGCCGCGACGCTCCTGCATTGCGGGCCAGGCTTCGCCAACGGCATTGCGAACGTTCATAACGCGCGCCGCGCAAACGCGCCGATGGTCAATATCGTCGGCGATCAGGCGACCTACCATCGGCCGCTGGATGCGCCGCTCACCGCCGATACCGAGGGCCTTGCGCGAGCCGTTTCGCATTGGGTCCGCACGTCGACGTCGTCGACGCTCGTAGGTGCAGACGGTGCGGCGGCAATCCAGGCGGCGATGACACCGCCGGGACAAATAGCGACATTGATCTTACCGGCAGATACGGCGTGGAACGATGGCGGCGAAGTGGGTGCGCCGTTGGCGGTGCCGGGCAGAACCGCGGTTGCGCCCGAGCATCTTCGCGCGATCGCGCAGACGTTGCGAAAACGTGAGCCATCGATGCTGATTCTCGCAGGCGAGGCTTTATCCGAAGCCGGTCTGATCGCTGCTCATCGCATTGCCCACATCAGCGGCGCGAAGCTGCGCACGCCGACGCAGATCTCGCG
>JBDTMS010000145.1:0-8023 GCA_039934195.1 Betaproteobacteria bacterium | reverse complement strand
TCGAGAACACGATGTATTCGAAAACCTCCATTGCCTTGACCCTGCTCGCCTGCACTTTTCCCGCCCATGCCGACGGCACCGCCGCGCCGCAATACACGACCGGCACTTTGACCGTCGACGTTTCCGGCCCGGACGTCACCATGCAACTACGCCTGCCGATGACCCGCGGCGATAGCTCGAACGGAAGCAAGCAGACAATGACATCGGCTGAAGTCGTGGCGCGCCTGAAGGAGGCGACCAAGCTGTTCTTGTTTCCGGACAAGGCCAAGTGCCAGGTGGAAAACGCCAACGCCTTCGCGGTCGACACCCAAGGCAAGCCCACCACCGCCGACGGGAACATCCAGGCTATGTACCGATTCCGTTGCGACGGGGCGACGTCGGCCCGCATCGACAAGCTCGGCATCCGGTTGTCGGATCAGTTGCCGGGGCTGGAGAAGCTCAAGCTCCAGGTAGCCACCGAGAAGGGCGAGGTCGCCCAAGAGCTATCGCCGGCAAATGCCGATGTGACCCTCTAGCCGGCGTCGGCAGAAGCGCAGCAGGTCTACTGAAACCGCGGCGTCGCCTTTCGCAGCAGCGCAGCACGACTTAACCCTGTCTCGACCCGACTCTTCATTTATCAACGCGGCTGGTAACTCGTAGTCCACGCTGCAGATGATGATTGGAGTGTGCGCCTTCGCCACATTTGACTTCAGCCGCGCACACAACGACACGCCGTCCATCTCGGACATATCGATGTCGGCAATCGAGCTCGCAATTCGCATGGGTTTGGATGCTTATGATGACGTACGCATCGCTGCTAGATCGCTTTTTATGAAACCAATCATTGTTGGGCTGTTGGGACTTTTACTCTGGATTAATACGGGCAACTTATTTGCTCAGACCGGGGACGAGGCGGTTTCCTGCAATTCGCTCGCGGGGAGGAGCGCGAGTACGCAGACGGGGCTGTTTACCGTGCATCAGCGCTGCGGTCACGTTCTCTATGAAATCCCAACGATCATGCTAGATCGCGTCATGCTGATCAATACCGAATTCGCGGCACTCAAGGTAAGGGAAGGCGACGCCCAGACTGCTGGAAAGTTTGCCGACACCCGTCTAGTGCGCTGGGTCAGGCGAGGCGATCAGATCCACTTGGAACTCGTTCAGTACGACATACGAGTCGATGGCGGACCTGGCCCCGCGCACGCTTCGGGGCAGGTGTCTCCCGGCGTGCTGATACGATCATTCGACGTTCTGAGCGAAGGCACAGACGGCGCGCCAGTCATCGACGTAACCAAGTTCTTTTTTGCGGACCTGCCGACCGGCTTCGCACTGGAGTTCCGCCGTCGATTTCGGATGGTTCAAGTGGACCCGCAGCGCTCCTACATCGACAGCGTCAAGGTGTTCCCGCAGAACATCGAGATGAAATTCTCCCAAACCTGGACCGCGAATCCCGAGGATCTCGCCAAGCAGCCGGAAGCCGGAGAAAACCTGATTCCCGCGAGCATGGGATTTTTGTTCCAGGCGAGCATGCTGCTGTTGCCCGAGCAGCCCATGCAAGGCCGCTACGCGGACGCCAGGGTCGGTTACTATTCGGCGCCTTTTAATGAATACGGAAGTAGCCGCACAGGCGCCGTGCGTCGGGCGTTCATTCAACGCTACAGATTGGAAAAGAAAGACCCGAGTGCGGCGCTATCGGACGCGGTCAAGCCGATCGTGTTCTATGTTGGTCGCGAAGTACCGGTACGTTGGCGCCCCTACATCAAGCTAGGCGTTGAAGATTGGCAAGTTGTTTTCGAGAAAGCGGGATTCCGAAACGCGATCATCGCGAAAGATGCGCCCACCGAGCAAGAGGACGCCAGCTGGGATCCCGACGACGCACGCTACTCAGCGATTCGCTGGGCCCCTGGGCAGAACGCGGTGGGTTGGGGCTTGGCCGATCCTCGCAGCGGTGAGGTGATCTGTTCGCATGCGACGCTCTGGTACACCGTCCTCAATGAACTGGAGAGCTTTTACTTTGTTCAGGTCGCGCCCTTGGATGTGAGGGCGCAGCGCTTGCCTTTGCCGGACGAAGTCATCGGCCAACTTCTGCGCTACGCCGTGTCGCACGAGATTGGCCACGCCCTGGGCCTCAGACACAACTTCAAGGCGCACTCGTCGTATTCCGTGGCACAGCTTCGCAGCAGGGAATGGACCGAGCGTTGGGGCACTTCGGCCTCCATCATGTCCTATGCCCGCTTTAACTACGTCGCCCAGCCGGGCGATCACGCCTACCTGCTGCCGCGGTTCGGACCCTATGACTATTTCGCGGTGGAATGGGGATACAAGCCGCTGCCTGGACTGAGCTCCGATCAGGAATGGGATGCGCTCGACCGATTGGCTGCTCGCCAACTCGACGAGCCGATGTTGCGCTTCGGTGGTGAGGACGAGGCTGCGGAGGTGGATCCAACCGTCATGACCGGCGTTGTCGGAGACGATCCCATCGCGGCAAGCGATCTGGGGCTGCGCAACCTGGATCGTGTGGCCACTATGTTGGTCGCGGCGGCAACAGAGAAAGGCCGAGATTACGTGCGGCTAGCAGAGTTGTATGCGGCACTGGTTGCGCAGCAGCACCACGAACTCAGCGCGGTGGCCAAACTGATTGGCGGTGTGATCGAAACGCGCAATCAAGCGAAACGAGGTGCTGCACCGTTTCAGCCGGTGCCCGCGCAACGCCAGCGGGGCGCTGTGAGATTTTTGCTGGATCGCGGGTTCGCTATCCCCACCACGCTGCTAAACCCGGACATCGTAAAGCGGATCGGCTCTCGCGCGGCAGCTGACCCATTGCGCGTCTCCAACGAAGATCTCGTGTTGCGACTGCTCGATGCTTCGGTATTTCAGCGCATGGCCGAAGGGCAGACAGCGACCCGGCAGGCAGAAAAATATGTTGGAGCAAATCTTGTCCGGGATCTGAATCGCGGCCTGTTCAGCGAGCTGGACCAAGCGATGCCGGTTATAGACCTATACCGGCGCGGACTTCAGCGCAGTTACGTACAGGTTTTGGTCGGTCGTGTGAGCGGCGAGGAGCAACGGACGCCGCGCATCGGCAACGAGCTGGAATCAGCTATCGATCCGGATTGGAATCTGGTGCCAAGCAGCTATTCTGTGCAGCATGAGCGGCGTATGTCGTCACCCGTTGCGGGGGCCGCAAAAGACCAGCGCCGTGAACAAAATGCAGCGAGCGAGTTTCGCGCCGCGTTGCGCGCTGGCACAGAGGATCTCGCGTCGAAGGTAAAGGCCGCGCGCAAACGGGTGAAGGATGACGAGACCGCGCTGCACTTAAAAGATCTGTTGTTCGAGCTCGAACGCGGCCGCTGATAGGACTCCCGCGCTGGCAATGGCAGCCTGATCTCGCAAGGCTGCAATCATCGAGCAAGCAATTCTGTCCACAACCGCAGCCACCGCTAGCGCTGTTCTGAGATCTTCGCTGATGATAGAACCCAGTTACGCAGCCGACACGCGCCAGATCACGTCGCCTACATCGTCCGCCACCAGCAAGCAACCGCCGGGGCCGATCGTGACGCCTACCGGTCGTCCATAGGATTCCCGTTCGTCCGGGGAGAGAAACCCCGTCAGAATGTCCCGTGGCGGCCCGCTCGGGCGCCCATCCGCGAAGGGCACGAAGACCACCCGGTATCCGCTGAGCTTGCTGCGATTCCAGGAGCCGTGCTGCCCGATCGCCATGCCCTCGGCAAATCCTGGCAGCGTTCCTGCGGGCAGCCAGCACAGGCCTAGCGACGCGGTGTGCCCGCCCAGTGCGTAGTCCGGCACTATGGCCGTGGCGACTGCTCGCGCATCTTGCGGCACCCGGTCGTCTATCGTCTTTCCCCAGTAACAATAGGGCCAACCATAGAAGCCTCCGTCTCGCACGGAGGTCAGGTAGTCCGGCGGTGTCTCGTCACCCAGGCCGTCGCGTTCGTTGACTACCGTCCACAACCCTCCGGATCGCGGCTCCCAGGCAAGGCCCACGGGGTTGCGCAGGCCGGAGGCGAAGACTCGGCAGCTGCCGGTGGCCAGATCCAGCTCGTAGATGCAGGCTCGGCCCTCCTCGATGTCGAGGCCGCGCTCGCCGATATTGCTGAACGAGCCGACGCCGACGAACAGCTTCCGTCCATCCGGACTCGGCAGGAGGCTGCGCGTCCAATGCCCGCCGGGCTTGAACTGCGTCAGCCTGCGCCCCGGCGTGGTGATGCGGGTCGCGCCCGATATGTAGGGGAAGGCGACCACACCGTCGGTGTTGCCGACATAGAACGTATCGCCCAACAACGCCATTCCGAACGGCTGACTCAGCTCATCGAGGAACGTCTCCCGTGTTTCGGCCACGCCGTCGCGGTCTGCGTCGCGCAACAACGTAATCCGATTCGGGCTGACGCCGACGGCGGCGGCGCGCCTCATCGTACTGACCATAGCGTAGTCGAACACGGACTTGATGGGTCCCGGCAGGAACAAGGCCTCGGCAACGGTGACGTCGCCATTGGGCAGCACGTTGATCCAGCGGGGATGCTTGAGGCCGGCGGCAAACGCATTGACCTTGAGACCGGCCGCTGCAACTGGAGTCTGTCCCGCTGCCCACCCCTTGGCCGTCGGCATCTTGAGCGTAGGCATCTTGCCTTGCGGTCTTGCCGTCGGGATCGTCGGCGTGGCGCCGACTGCCTGGTGATGCGTGCTGCCTTGCAGGCGCCGCCACACGATCGCCGCGTCGCCGACCAGCGCGACCATTCGCGCGAAAACGCCGGACAGGCTCATTGCACTCCTCCCCTCGTTCGTGCGGGCGCCAAGTAATACGTCAAGTAACGATTGGCCCGTCGCGCTACCCGAGCTAGCGCGGCTATCGCCTGCCGTGCGAAATAATCTCTCGCTACGTTTGGTTGTACTGTCGGTTCTGCCTTCGCTTTCTCGACGTGCAAGAGATGATGCTCGAGCGTTGCGTCGAACGCCCGCATGAAGCGACCCGTCTGCAGACGGGTACGTTCAGCACCGAGTATGCACGGCGTCTGCGCAGACGCACCGATCGCTGCTGCGGCACATGGAATCGCGATGAAGTGTCGCCGGCGCAGCGCCGTCATTTCTTCATACCCGCCAGCAGCTCTCTCTCGAATGCCGGCAGGTCTCGATAGTAGCGCTGGACCAGGTCCGCGCTCGCTGGATTGGTGTAGACGTCGGCAACAGGCGCGTCGATCACCTGTTCGATCACCTGCACAACGTCCTCTGGAGACTGCATCTCCATTCCGCGACCGCTCGGTGTACCACCGAGGGCGTTGTTGTGAAACGCGGTGGAGACGGGACCGGGCGAGATCAGCGACACATGAATGTCCGGATACGCGGCATGCAAATCCATCCGCAAGCCTGCAGTCAGTGCGTTGAGCGCGGCTTTCGCTGCACTGTATGCCGAGCGTACCGATACCATTGGTACGCGCGCCAGGACCGATGAAATGTTGATGAGATGGCCTCGTCGACGCGCCTGAAAGTATGGGACGATCGCGCGCATTCCGTACCACGCCGACTTCAGGTTTACCGCCAACATTGCGTCGAGATCATCTTCGGTGAAGTCCATCACGCGGATGCCGATGCCGCGGCCCGCGTTGTTGACCCAGACATCGACATGCCCGAAGTGCTCGACCGCCGCGTCACGTAGCCGTTCCACATCGGCTCGTTTCGTCACGTCGGTGGCGACGCTCAGCACTTTGCCTCCGCATTCACGGTCGACCTGCTCCAGCTTGTCGTTTCGGCGCGCGGCGAGTACGAGCGAGTCGTCTTTCGCCGCGAGTCGCTTCGCAAGCAGGGCGCCGATGCCTTCACTGGCGCCTGTGATGACGATCACTCGTGACATGTCATGGGATCCGGGGTCGAGGTGATTTTGCTGGAACTTACGAAGGGAGCGAGGCTGGGCATCGACGTGGGTTTCCGGGCGGCGCGTTGTAGATAGTCGTTTTGCATAGATTGCTGGTCGGATCGGGACCTTGCAGCGGGGCGCTTGGTCGAGATCGATTTTATACTGCCGCTGCTGATCGCGAGCGTGGCCCGATGAGGTTTGGCGAATCGCTCAATCGCGAAGCGGAAGGCGCCGCGTAAGTTGTGGCTTCGATGCGACCTGCTGCGTTATCGCCATCGTCAGGGACGCATTCGCGCTCGGCGCGAATGCGTTGCGATACGACCGGAGAAATGACCGAGACGGCAGGGCCGCGCTGGATGGTTGACGCATTGGCATGCTCGCAACGCCTGCGTTGGTCGTTGTTGAAGACGAACGCGAGCCGCCGTAGCAATGCACGCGCAACGATGCGGCGTGCCAGGCCGCGTACATCCCGGAAGTCGGTAGAGCCCTCATTGCTGAGGCCCGTGGTTAGTCTCAGGAAATGGAACGACGGCGGCGCATCGCGACAACCGCCAGTCCTACTTCAGCGAGCATCAATGCCCAGCTCGAGGGCTCAGGCACCGGCGCGGTCGTCGACGGCACATAACCGCCGAAGATCGATTCGAGCACTGTTTGGCCTTCTTCCCCGCCCCGGCGAAACGCAGCGCACCTGCGAGGAAGCTGTACGACGTCGCATCGGTCTTCACCAGATACAGGCCGGTGGTCCGGATTGCGTTCTTCCAAATTGATATCCGAACGGAACTCGATTACGTCGGGGCTGTATAGGTCGGCGCCGCCTTTCAAGCAGGTGGCCGTGCGCGCCGTGCTGTACAGGCGAAGATCGCCGTTACTATCTACTGGCCTCTCTGCAGGCACTTGTTTTGTGCCAATGTTTTTACGTGTCGAGGACCGGCGGGTTTTCGAGTCGACGACTGAAGGTTCGTGTCGACGATTGGCGGCGCCGGGAGCGACCCTCCGGGGCACGACTCCCAGGTTTTTCCCGGGTCGTTCCCAGACTTCACGGGAAAGGAACCTAAGCTCATGCGGCGCACCCTAAGACTCTGTGCAGGTATGACTGCGAGACTCTGTGCAGGTATGACTGCGCCCCTTTCGTAATCTACCAAATTCGGAGCTTTCAACATGAAACGAACGCAAATCGCCCTGATCTTTGCATCAACATTGGCGCTAGCCGCAGGCGCATCCTTTGCGGCAGACTCCGCAAACTCCGATTCGTCCCCGTCGATGACCGACAAGGCCAAGAATGCCGCGGAGAGCGCGGTGGATAAAACCAAGAGCGCTGCTGGCAAAATGACCGACAAAGCCAAGAATATGGTGAAGTCGAAATTCGGCAAAGCGGACAAGGACAACGACGGCACCCTCGACAAGGACGAGGCCAAAGCAATTCCAGAGGTCGAGGCGAACTTCGATGCGATGGACACCGATAAAGACGGCACGGTGAGCAAAGACGAAATCAAGGCTTACGACAAGTTCGCGAAGAAAGACAAAGATGCCGACGGCACATTGGATAGGAACGAAGCGAAAGGCTGGTCGCCGGTCGCGAAGAACTTCGAGGCAATAGATGCGGATAAAGATGGAACTGTGAGCCTCGCCGAGATCAATACCTACATGATGGCGAACAAATCGCACGCGGCTAAGTAACGCGAGCGCCGCCCAAGGCTGAGGGCAAAAACAAAAGGCCGACGAAAGTCGGCCTTTTGTTTGCAGCGCTGGCCGCAGCTTGAGCTCAGCTCATCGGCGATTCGACAATACAGACTCGCCGCGATATTAGTCCCGGGCGCTGTGCATTTCGCTAAGCTGGGCCGGCTGAGAGGCTGCGCGCATCGGGTAACGGCCGAGTGCTTGTCACCCGCATCGCACGCCCGCGCAGCGCCGCGACCGTGCCCGCGGCGGCACCGAACATGCAGATGCGCAGCTCGCTCAGGGTGGTTTCGATGAAACGCGCCACCGCTTCATCGCCTTCAACCGCCCGCAGCAGAAACGGCCGCGCCATAGCGCCCACATCCGCACCGAGTGCAAGCGCGAGCGCGACGTCGATGCCGTTGCGCAAGCCGCCCGTAGCGATCAATGGAATGGAACGGGACACTTCCCGCACGTTGAGGATCGAGCGGCTGGTAGGAATACCCCACTCGCCGAAAC
>JBDTMS010000144.1:0-8062 GCA_039934195.1 Betaproteobacteria bacterium | reverse complement strand
CCGAGAAATGCGTGGGTTGCCAGCGGATAGATCAGTCGATGAAATGGCGTCTTGCCGCTGAGCGCGTAGTAATGCGCCTTGGCGAAGTACTGCGGCGGGATGGAATCCGGCCGTACGCCGGCGATAGAACGCGACACGTTCTGCGCGAACAGACCGGCCGAGTTGATCGCCGTGTTGCAGATCAGCGTGAGCGGTTCGGCGCCGCCGACATGCAACACAATGCCGTCGTCTTGCACTGTCCCCGATTCGACTGGACTGAAAAATACGACATTGGCGCCGTGGTTTTCGGCGTCGCCCTGCAGCGCCAGCATGAGTGCGTGGCTGTCGATAATCCCGGTGGAGGGCGACAAAAAACCGGCAACGCATTCGACTGCCGGCTCCATCTCCCGCAGGTGTGCAGCCGACATCCACACCAGATCGTCGACGCCGTTGCCACGCGCTTTGCTCACGTACGCTTCGACCGCCGGGATCTCGTCCGGCGTGCCGGCGACGACAATCTTGCCGATGCGATTGTGCGCAACACCGCGCTCCGCGCAGTAGCGATACAGCAGCTCTTTCCCGGCGACGCACAGGGTCGCCTTCAGCGAGCCTTTCGGATAGTACAAGCCGGCGTGAATCACTTCCGAGTTGCGCGAGCTGGTTTGCGTACCGATGCCTTCGGCGGCTTCCAGCACGATGACCTCGCGGCCGGCCATGGCCAGCTCGCGTGCGATCGCCAGTCCAACGACGCCGGCGCCGATGACAACGCAGTCGACACGCTCAGCCATGGCTATGGCAGGGCGCGCTGTCGCGCAAGCCTGGCAGCAGCAACTCCGGTGTTGGCGCGAGGTTCGAAGTTATACTGCGGAAGCTAGAAAAATGATGGAACATCGATCTCGCCGGGCGTCGTGGATAAGCGTTGTGGTGAGCGCCGCGCGCTCGGGGTCTGATGCCAGATTGCAACTGCCGTAATCTTACCCGACTGCCTTGTTCAGCTCCCGTTCGCAACTGCTCGACTCCGACCTCATTGCGCGTTCGCCTGCCTTTGCCTCCCTGGCGCCGATGCTTGCGCGCCTCGATCTGTCGTCGTTCCCCAGCCGAGCGCAATTGCAACGGCTGCTCGATGAAGCCCAGGTTGTCAACGCGAATGGCGGACGCATCGAGCTCGTCGCGGCGGCCAGTCCGCACGATCAGCGCGCTAGCTATGAGCACCGTGTCTACGACTCGGCAGAAGTGGAGCAGCGCGAACACAGCGTGCATGACTTTTTCAACGCAATGATCTGGGCGACACTACCGCACGCCAAGGCCGCGCTGAACAGGCGCCACGTTGCGGCGATGGCGAGCGAATCGCCAGGTCGACGTGGACCGATGCGAGATGCGTTGACCGCGTTCGATGAAGATGGGCTGGTCGTGGTGTCCAGCGAGCCGTCTTTGCTCGATCTCTTGCACGATTTCCAATGGAAGACGTTGTTCTGGACGCGGCGTGCGGAAGCGCTGCGCTGTATGCGGTGGTTCGTATTCGGTCATGCGCAGTACGAGAAATTCCTCACGCCGTACGTTGGGATGACTGCCAAGGCGCTTACGTTCGAAGTTAGCGAATCGTTCATCTGCTCGCCGATCGCCAGACAGCTCGAAGACATCGACGCCCAGCTGGCGCGTAGCTTGCGCGATGACGCTCGCCTCAGCTCGCCGCGCGGCCTTGCGCCGGTGCCGGTTCTCGGCATTCCCGGCTGGTGGGCGGCGAACGCCGACGAGATCTTCTACGACGATGCGAACTATTTCCGCGCCGGCCGTCTGCGTGCGAGCGCATCCGCAGCTTCTGCACAGCCGCGAGGTGTGCCGTGAGCGAACCGCAACCGCATCACGTACAGCGATCGATCAAGTTTCTCGGCGCCGCCGCGTTCGCGTCCGGCGCGAATTTGCGCATCGCCGATCCGCTGATTCCGAATCTCGCGCATGATTTTTCCGTCGGCGTCGCCTCGGCTGCCCAAGTCGTGACCGCGTTCACCCTGGCTTACGGTTTGTTCCAGCTGGTGTCGGGACCGATCGCAGATCGTGTCGGCAAGCTGCGCACGGTTTCGATCGCGTTGCTGCTCGCCGCAATCGCCAGCATGGCGTCGTATTTCGTCTCATCGCTGAGCGCACTGACCGCGCTGCGATTCGCGACCGGCATTGGTGCCGGCGCGATCATTCCGCTGGCGCTCGCCTACATCGGGGACAATGTGCCGTATCACGCCCGGCAGCTCGCGCTCGGACGATTCATGGGCGCGGTGCTGCTCGGGCAAGCGTTCGGTCCGGTATTCGGCGGCCTGTTGAGCGAGCACACCGGATGGCGGCAGGTATTTCTGCTCATGGGTTTCGTGTTTCTCGTTGTAGCGGTGCCACTGTTTGCCGAGTCGCGGCAGCCGATGCACGCGAGCACCGGCGGTCCACACATCAATCCCCTGGTGCGCTATCGTGAGTTGCTGCGCGACGGTTGGGTGCGGACTATGTTGCTGACCGTTTGCATCGAGGGGTTCTTGTTCTACGGCGCACTGGCGTATCTCGGTGCGTATTTGAAGCAGCGCTTCGGCCTCGGCTACGGTTTGATCGGTCTGGTGTTGGCAGGGTTCAGCATCGGCGGCGTGATCTACAGCGTCTCGGTTCGCACGCTGGTGCGTCGCCTCGGCGAACAGGGCCTGGTGCGTGGCGGCGGCGTGCTGCTGGCGCTATGCTATGCGGGTATCGTATCGGTGCCGGCGTGGCAGCTCACGGTGCCGTTCTTCGTGCTGCTCGGGTTGAGTTTTTACATGCTGCACAACACGCTGCAGACCAAGGCCACCGAGATGGCGCCGCGTGCGCGCGGATCGGCAATCTCGATCTTTGCGTTTAGTTTGTTTCTGGGACAAGCCGCGGGCGTATGGAGCCTGGGTCTCGGCATCGAGGGCGCCGGCTTTCAGCCGGTGATCGCGGGTGCCGGCGTTGCGCTGATGCTGTTGGCGATGTGGTTCCGCACCCAGCTTGCGAAGCACGCACGGCGCGCGCTCGTGAACCTGTGATGCCGTTCGCTAGTCGCGCTCGTGCGTCGCGATGACGCGGTTGCGGCCGGCCTGCTTGGCGCGATACATGGCCTTGTCGGCCTTGTCCATGATCACGTCGAGGTCGCTGCCATCGTCAGGATAGCCGGCCAGGCCGACGCTCACGCTGGTCTTCACTTCGGTTCCGTGAATGTCGGCGGAGGCCGCTTCCACCGCACGCCGAATACGCTCTGCGACAGCCCTGGCGCTCGCCGGGCTCGTCTCCGGGAGCATCGCAATGAATTCGTCGCCACCGAAGCGAGCCAAGATGTCGGAGGAGCGCAATTGCGCTGCCGCGCATCGCACGACATGCTGGAGCAGGCGGTTGCCAGCTTCGTGACCGTAAGTATCATTGACCGCTTTCAAGTTGTCGCAATCGATCATGATCACGCTCAGCGGATGCGTATAGCGCATCGACTGCTTGAAGGTGCGGCTCAGGATCAGCGTGAACGCACGCATGTTGTAGATGCCGGTGAGCGCATCGGTGTCCGACACGCGCTTGATCTTGTCCAGAGCGAAGCGGATGTCGGCCGCCAGCATCGTGGTGATGTAGGCGACCAGAATAACCGGCGCAAGCCGCGCGAGCAGTGCGCCCCAGTACGAAATTGTGAGGACGCCGCCGATTTGCGCGTCGTAATGCAACGCCATGAAGGCGATGCCGACAGCGAGCATCTGCACTGCCGTCATCAGCCTGCCGAGAATGAGTGCGCTGGCGATAATCGGCAGCAAATATAGGTTCAGCAGCGGGCTTTGCATCTTGCCCGCGTACCAGACCCCCCAGGTGATGAACGCGATCATGACGAGCGTTTCGATCGCGAGCTTGGTACTGGTTTCCCGGCGGTAGGACTGGAAGTAATGCAAACACAGAATAAATGCGCCGAAAAAGCCCAACGCCATGCTGATCGCGGCGCGACCTTCGTCGTGCGCGCCGCCGGCGACGAGATAGATCAACACCAAAATGAGCAGCAGCCATTCGATCTCCGCAACCGTGCGCGAAAATCCTTTCAGCTCATCTTCGTCTGCGTGCAGGCCGATATTCGGTCGGATCAGCATGTTGGCAAGTAGAGTCGGTGTGGGCGGTGTTGTCGGCGTCGCGCCGAGAATCGCGCTGCTGCGGTCGGTGAATCGCGTGCTCGGAATCGATTCGGTGGATGTTCGTGCGCCGCTGCCGCACGAACGAGATTATTGCAGCGCGTATGCGCATTTCTCGCCGATACGGTGCGCGTTTCGATGAAGCAACGATGCATTTGCACCCGGCTAGTTTGCCTGTTGTTCGCCGTCGCATCTATCGCGGTGCGCGCTGAGGGCGTCTATTCCCCGGGTCCCGTCTATTTCCCCGGTCCCGTCTATTCCCCAGGTCCCATCTATTCCCCAGGTCCCGTCTACGTTCCAGGTCCGGTCTACTTCCCCGGTCCGGGCGAGCGCTGGGAGCATCGGGCTCCGGAAACCCTGGGCATGCTTCCGGATCAACTCGCCGCAGCGGTGAAGTTCGCAGAAGAGCACGAAACCGACTGGCTGCGCGACCTGCGATCGCAGATTGAAAAAGACCTGACCGGCGAACCTTTTCCTGGCGTTCTCGGCGACATCCAGCCGCGGGGAGGACCGTCCGGCGTGATCGTTCGCCGGGGATACATCGTTGCCGAATGGGGCGATAGCGAGCGGGTCGAGATGAGCTTCGGAATCGCGACCACCTATCTGTCGACGCTGGCCGGCGTAGCGTTGGACCGGGGGCTGATCGGGGACGTCGATGAGCCACTTTGGAAATCCGTGCGCGATACCGGTTTCGACAGTCCGCGCAACAGCCAGGTGACGTGGCGCATGTTGCTCAATCAGACCAGCGAATGGGAAGGCACGCTATGGGATAAGCCCGATCTCGCCGATCGGCGTCGCGGCTACGAACGCGCGCTGCGCCCGCCTGGGACGTTCTGGGAGAACAACGAGGTGCGCGTGAATCGGCTCGCGCTGGCATTGCAGCGAATCTGGACGAAACCGCTGCCGCAAGTGCTGCAGGAAGAAGTCATGGATTCGATCGGCGCTTCGAAGACCTGGCAGTGGAGCGGCTATCGCAATTCGTATGTGCAGATCGGCGGAGTCGCGGTGCAAGTCGTGGCCGGCGGCAGTCACTGGGGCGGAGGTTTGTGGGCGAGTGCGCAGGATCACGCACGACTGGGCTATCTGATGCTTCGCCGAGGCAACTGGGATGGGCGCCGGATTCTGTCCGAACGCTGGATCGACCAAGCCACAGCGCCAACCGATAGCGCGCCTTATTACGGCTTCATGTGGTGGCTCAACGACGCGCGCAAGCTGGTACCGAGCGCGCCGCAATCGAGCGTATTTGCGCTGGGGGCCGGCGGTAACGTGATCTGGATCGATCCCGATCACGATCTGGTCGTTGTGGCACGTTGGCTGGACTTCGCGCAGCTCGATCCTTTCATCAAAGCAGTGCTGCAATCCCTGCTGAAGTGACGCGCATGCCGGCTGTCATTCGTTTGACATCACTGACCTGCCTTCCTATACTTTGATCACGTATTAGATCCTGTCTAATCTTTTGTCCTCGCGCGAAAAAAGTTCCGCAGTTCCCCTGTTGCGCGCGAGGTTAACGAGACCACCGACTTCGAGGAGATTTTAATGGCTCAGGCGCTCAAGGGATCCAAGACCGAAGACAATCTGAAAGCTGCATTCGCAGGCGAATCGCAAGCGAACCGGCGTTATCTTTACTTCGCAAACAAGGCCGACATCGAAGGGCAAAATGATCTCGCATCGGTGTTTCGTTCCACCGCCGAAGGCGAAACCGGCCACGCACATGGTCACTTGGAATATCTGGAGACGGTCGGCGATCCGGCCACCGGTCTGCCGATCGGCAAGTCGCGCGACAATTTGAAAGCAGCGATCGCCGGCGAAACGCACGAATACACGGACATGTATCCCGGCATGGCGAAGTCGGCCCGCGAAGAAGGCTTCGATGAAATCGCGGATTGGTTCGAGACCCTGGCGAAAGCCGAGCGCTCGCACGCCAACCGCTTTCAAAAAGCGCTGGACGCGCTCGTCGACTAAACCTGCATCGATTGTTTGCTCGGGGCGCGGAGCGCATCGCTTCGCGCCCCTTGTCTTTCCGTTTTCATCGCCGTATCTGTCCACGTCATCGCACGCTTACTTCAACGCGGGGCTCTTTTAAATGCGCGAAGGCAACCTCGAACCGCCGAAGCGGCATCCATTGCAGTGGCAGGACCCGGCCTTCTACGATGAAGGTGCGCTCACGCACGAGCTGGAGCGCGTGTTCGACGTATGCCACGGGTGCCGCCGATGCTTCAATCTGTGCAACGCGTTTCCGACGTTGTTCGATCTGGTCGACGAGAGTGCGACCGGCGAGGTCGACGGCGTAAACAAGGCAGATTTCGCCAAGGTCGTCGACCAGTGCTACCTGTGTGATATGTGCTTCATGTCTAAATGCCCGTATGTGCCGCCGCACCCGCTCAACATCGATTTTCCGCACCTGATGCTACGGGCGAAAGCGGTGAAGTTCAAACGAAGCGGCGCGCCGCTGCGCGATCGCATTTTGTCGAGCACCGATGCGGTCGGCAAATTGGCATCGATCCCGGTCGTGGTCCGGGCGGTGAACAAGGTCAACAGCACGCCGGCCACGCGAGAGATCCTCGAGCGCGTGTTGGGTGTCGCCAAGGAGCGCGTGCTGCCGGAGTACGCGAGCCCGACCTTTCGACGCCAGGCGCATCCGCGCAGCGACTTCGCGGTGCAGGATGGCCCGCATGCGCCCGGCAAGGTCGCGATCTTCTCGACCTGCTACGTCAATTACAACGAGCCGGGCATCGGGCACGACCTGCTGCGCATCCTGGAACACAACGAAGTGCCCGCCGTGCTGATACGAAAAGAGGCCTGCTGCGGCATGCCGAAACTGGAGCTCGGCGACCTCGAGAGCGTGGCTCGGTTGAAGTCGGCCAATCTGCCTCCACTCTTAAGTCTCGCGCAAGAAGGCTATGCGATTCTGACCGCAATTCCCTCGTGCACGTTGATGTTCAAGCAGGAGTTGCCGTTGATGTTTCCCGATGACGCAGAGATCGCACAGGTGGCCGCGGCCATGTTCGATCCGTTCGAGTACTTGGCTCTGCGCCATCGCGATGGCTTGTTGAAGACGGATTTCAAGCAGCCCATCGGCCGTGTGTCCTATCACGTGCCGTGTCACCTGCGCGTGCAGAACATGGGACAGCGAACCCGAGAGATTCTAAGTTTGGTGCCCGGCACCGAGGTCAATACGGTCGAACGCTGTTCGGGCCACGACGGCACCTGGGGCGTGAAGACGGAATACTTCGCCGAGTCGATGAAGATTGGCCGGCCGGTATTCAAGGCGATGGCGGGAACTTCACCCGATTACATCAGCTCTGATTGTCCAATTGCCGCTCGCCATATTCAGCAAGGGATCGGCCCGGAGAGTCAGGCTGAAAAGCAGCATCCTCTGAGGCTGGTCCGGCACGCCTACGGGTTATGACCCCACGCCGATTCGGGAATAATTGCAGCAGGTTCGACTGCTGCAGCTTGACGCGAGCAAAGCGCCGCTGCTCGCGCCTCGAAGACTAAGCATCGGTCGACTAGAGCGCATGCGCGGCTGCGCTGAACCAGGAGATTGTGAATGCCCACTGCAGTAGCGAAAAGGAAGAAACGCATGCCCGCCATCCCGCGCGAAAGCCTGATGAGCTTGGAGCATTATTCCAAGGTGCGTAAGGAGTTCCGCGCGAATGTGATGGCGCACAAGAAAAATCGCAGCGTGCATCTGGGCGCCAACGTCACCTTGCTGTTCGAGGACGAGATGACGATGCGCTACCAGATCCAGGAGATGCTGCGCGTCGAGCGCGTGTTCGAGGAGGCGGGGATCCAGGACGAGATCGATGCTTACACGCCTCTGATTCCCGATGGCGGCAACTGGAAGTCGACCATGATGATCGAGTACGGCGAAGCGATCGAGCGGCAAGTCGCGCTCGGCCGCATGATCGGCATCGAAGATCGTGTCTGGATTC